>JBFGYD010000227.1:0-4934 GCA_041587615.1 Lysobacterales bacterium | reverse complement strand
CACCTGAGCGGAGTATAATCAGGGATGATGACGAAACCGCCGCACACCCAGCGTGGGATCGTCGATACGATCTATTGGCGGCGGCTCGCCGACGGGCGGCTGCAGTGCGACGTTTGCCCGCGTGCCTGCAAGCTGCGCGAGGGTCAGCGCGGGCTGTGCTACGTGCGCGGGCGCGAAGACGACACGATCAAGCTTTACAGCTATGGTCGCTCCAGCGGATTCTGCGTCGATCCGATCGAGAAAAAGCCGCTCAACCATTTCCTGCCCGGCACCCCGGTGCTGTCGTTCGGCACCGCCGGCTGCAACCTGGCGTGTAAGTTCTGCCAGAACTGGGACATGAGCAAGTCCCGCGAGATGGACCGACTGATGGACCGGGCCCTGCCCGAGGACCTGGCCAGCGCGGCGGCCTCGCTCGACTGCCGCTCAATCGCGTTCACCTACAACGACCCGGTGATCTTCATGGAATACGCGATCGATGCCGCCCGGGCCTGCCGCGAGCAGGGCATCGCTTCGGTCGCGGTGACCGCCGGCTACATCTGCCCCGAGCCGAGGGCCGAGTTCTTCGCTCACATGGACGCCGCCAACGTCGACCTGAAGGCCTTCACCGAGCGCTTTTACCGCAAGATCTGCGGCAGCAAGCTCGCGCCGGTGCTGGAGACGCTGGAATACCTGTATCACGACACCGAAGTGTGGTTCGAGATCACGACCTTGCTGATCCCCGACGAAAACGACTCCAGCGAGGAGATCGAAGCCTTGAGCCGCTGGGTTCACGACCGCCTCGGCCCCGAGGTGCCGCTGCACTTCACCGCGTTCCATCCCGACTGGAAGATGACCGACAAGCCGCACACGCCGCCGGCGACCCTGACCCGAGCGCGCGAGATCGCGCTGGCCAACGGTCTTCACTACGTCTACACCGGCAACGTCCACGACGCGACCGGGGGCAGCACCTGGTGTCACCACTGCGGCGAGCTGCTGATCGAACGCGACTGGTACCGCCTCGGCCGTTGGGGCCTGGGCGAGCACGGCCAATGCGCGAAATGCGGCACGCCGGTGCCGGGCCGCTTCGAGCCCCGTGCGGGAACCTGGGGCCGGCAACGCCTGCCGGTCCGGTTATCAGCTTAGCAGTCTGTCGGACTTAGCCTGGATATTGCACGAGTTGCCGGAATTACTCCGGGCATCCTGCCCTCCGCCCTTCGGGCCTGCCTTCGGCAGTTCAAACCGCTCCTGCGGTTTAAGGTCGGCGAATTCCACGAGATCCGCCGTGCAATTCGGCGGCAAACCGGCAGGGCAGGTACAAGCCAGGTTACGGTTTTGCCGCAAGCAGGCCAAGGCGAGCATGGCGGTTTTCGGCGAAGCCGAATGAAGCCTTGCGAGAACGGTGACAGTTTGCGACTTCTCCAATCGCTGGGAAACTCACGCAGTACATTGATCTCACTCAGTATATGAGCAACTTCGAGTGGAACTCGTGCAATATCCAGGTTAGGCCGGATCGGCCCAAAATCCGCGAGACCGGCATCAGCGGCCGATACCTTGTCGTTAAACAGCTACGACGCGGGACGGCCGCCACGAGCCCCTAAGTCCGACAGGCTGCTAGCCCGAACGACGCGCCTTCATGCGCGCGAAGGCCCACTGCAGCGCGGCGAACACGCGATCGTTGAGGAGTTGGTGGGCTTCGATCGGAGTCACCCAGCGAAATTCCTGGTGCTCCGGTCTTCCGAGCGTCGGGTTGACTCCGAGACGGACCTTGTCGGTCTGGGTCAGCGCGAGGAAGTAGTGGGCGACTTTGCCACCCGCGTACCGCTCGGTCGTGTAACAGTCGGTGCCCCAAGGGAAACTCAGTTCTTGCTGACCGGTTTCCTCCAGCACTTCGCGCAGCGCGGTCTCGATCGGGGTTTCGCCCAGCTCCAGCAGGCCTTTCGGAAAGTCCCAATGGTTGTAGGCGCGCAGCACCAGAAAGCGGGTCTCGGCGCCCCGGCGGTGCACGAGCATGGCGCCGCAGGAACAGTTGGCCACCGCCACCGGCACGCTCACTTCGCACCCCTCTCATCGGCCGCGCGCGACGCGACGGCAGGTCGAAACGCGGCTGCCACCGGCGCCGCTAAAGATAAGCGCCAGGAATTGTCCTTGGTTCCTGAATTCAATGTTCCGACCTCCCACGTCGGGCGGCCAGGCCGCCGATCGACATTGTCACTCACGGGATGCACCGTGGCAATCCACGGCCGCCTCGGAACAGGGGTCGAGCGCGGTTGGAAGTATCAATAGGCGATACCTTGCGCCTGGTTTCGGTCATCGGTCATCCGAGTGTATCAATATGCGATCCGATCCCGATAAATTGTCACATTTTGATTCTGAACTCCCACAACAAGCGGGCTGGCCCGCTGCGCTCGGGCCCCACCAATCGCGGGTTTGCTACCTCCCGTCCCCGGCGTGCCGACACCGAAACCGTCCTGCCGCCAACCCTGTGCTATGTTCCGGCGATATAACAAGCAGAGAAAGTGGGGTGATGCGGGCATTAGGAGCCTGGCTGTTCG
Organism: Lysobacterales bacterium; assembly: GCA_041587615.1. Classification (GTDB taxonomy): domain Bacteria; phylum Pseudomonadota; class Gammaproteobacteria; order Xanthomonadales; family SZUA-38; genus JBFGYD01. The sequence goes on along the minus strand of JBFGYD010000227.1, from coordinate 2,403 downwards.
GATGCCTGATGGCCGGCGAGGTCCTCTCGGCGACGGTGGAACTGCGCGCCGGACGAGACGACTATCGTTTGTCCCGAGAGCTCATGTACGTCGTCGATCCCGAGCACCGGCTCGCGCTGGCGGACCTGATGAGCGGCAGCGCCGGGCTCCGTAGCTTCGACGGCGAGACGCTGACTTTCGGATTCGACCCGGCGGCCTACTGGTTCAAGGGCGAAATCGTCAATCGCGACCACCCCCAATCAAGCTGGTTGCTGCTGATCGAATACACCCTGCTGGACCATGTCGATCTCTACCTGATCGACTCGTCCGGCAGCCCGAGCCGCCAAAGTTCGGGCGATATGACGCCCTTTGGCAGTCGCCATCTTGACCATCGGCACTTCAATTTTGCGCTCGACGTGCCGGCCGGCAGAGGCCCGATTACGTTCTTTCTTCGGGTGAAGTCCAAAAGCTCGCTGCAGGTGCCGCTGCGCCTGCTGACTCCTGACACGTTGGCCGAGGCCAACTACCGCAGCCAGCTCGGGTTCGGGCTGCTGTACGGGATTTTCCTGGCGCTGATTTGCTACAACCTGATCCTGTTCGCCTCGATCCGCGACTGGTCGTTTCTGTACTACGTGCTATACGCGGCGGCGTTTGTGCTGGTCCAGCTCACGCTGAACGGCTTCGCCTTTCAGTATTTGTGGCCGAACGATCCTCAATGGGCCAATACCGCGGTGGTGTTCCTGCTGCCCGCGGCCATGATCGCGATGTTCCAGTTTTGTCGCAACTTCCTAAACCTGGCGATCACGGCGCCGCGAGAAAATCGGATATTTGTCGGCCTGATGGGGCTGTGCGCGATCCTGGCGGGGCTCTCGTTCGTGACGGATTATCGGGTTCTGATCCTGACCGAGACCGGGCTGGTTTTCGTGGCCGCCGCGCTGATCGTTTACAGCGGGTTCCGCTCCTGGCTGGCAGGGTTCCGGCCGGCGCGTTATTTTCTGATCGCTTGGGCGGTTCTGATCGCCGGAATGCTGGTTTACGCGTCGGTCTCGTTTGGCCTGCTGCCCAAAATGTTCGTGACCGAATACGGTATTCAGATCGGGGCCGCGGCGGAGATGATCTTGCTGTCGTTCGCGCTGGCGGATCGAATCAACGTCTCCCAGGAGCGCATCCGGCGCCAGACCGAGCAGACCCAGACCACGCTGGAATTCAGGGTCCAGGAGCGGACCCAGGAACTCAACGAAGCGCTCGAGCGGCTGGAATTGGCCAACAAGATTCTGCGGCAGTCCAGCCAGCGCGACGGCCTGACCGGCGTCTACAATCGGCGCTATCTGGACGAGGCGCTCAAGTCGACCTGGGCCAAGGCGATCGATAATGAATCGCCGGTCGCGCTGATCGTCCTGGACCTGGATCACTTCAAGGAGGTCAACGACCGCCGCGGGCACCTGGCCGGCGACGACTGTCTGCGCGCGGTCGCCGCCGCCCTGACCGCGGTGCTGGAACCGATCGACTGCGTGCTGGCGCGCTTCGGCGGCGAGGAATTTTTCGTCGTGCTGCCGGGAATGACGGCGACCGAGGCGGGAGATCTGGCGGAGCGGCTGCGCGGCGCGGTCGAATCGACGAAGGTGGTCAGCGGGGACCAGAGCTTTCACATCACCGCCAGCTTCGGCGCCGCGGCCATCAGCCCCGGCGGCGGTCGCACCGACCGGGACCTGATCCGCTCAGCCGATCAGGCCATGTACGAGGCCAAGAAACAGGGCCGCAATCGGGTAGTCGTCACCTAAGCGTTGAGCTCTACGGGTCGCCGAAGCCGCCCAAAAAGAAGCCTCTTCACTAGTATCGCCAACCGCTATGCGGGCTAATCCTTCTTCATCAGCGGCGTGATCAGCTCCATCGGCAGCGGAAACACCAGCGTGGAGTTCTTGTCTCCGGCCACCTCGGTCAGGGTCTGCAGGTAGCGCAGGGTCAGCGCGCTGGGGTTTTCCGACAGCACGTTGGAGGCCTCCAGCAGTTTCTGCGAGGCCTGTGCTTCGCCCTCGGCGTGGATCACCTTGGCGCGCCGTTCGCGCTCGGCCTCGGCCTGTTTGGCGATCGCGCGGATCATGCTCTCGTCCAGGTCCACGTGCTTGATTTCGACGTTGGAGACCTTGAGACCCCAGGCGTCGGTCTGCTTGTCGAGGATCTGCTGGATGTCGGCATTGAGCTTGTCGCGTTCGGACAACATGTCGTCGAGATCGTGCTTGCCCAGGACCGAGCGCAGCGTGGTCTGGGCGAGCTGGCTGACCGCGTCGTAGAATCGCTCCACCTGGATGATCGCCTTTTCCGGATCGACCACTCGGAAGTAGAGGACGGCGTTGACCTTGACCGAAACGTTGTCCCTGGAAATGACGTCCTGGGTGGGCACGTCCATCACGACCACCCGCAGAT
>JBFGYD010000226.1:0-4936 GCA_041587615.1 Lysobacterales bacterium | reverse complement strand
TGGCGGACCGCTCCAGCCGCCGCGTCATGACGCTGGCCGCGGTCCTCGCCGGCGGCGTGGGTCTGGCGGTGTTCGCGGCCGACCGCCTGGCCCCCGACCTGGTGGCGTCGATTTGGTTCATGCCGCTGGCGTTCTTCGTCCTCAGCATCGCCCACAGCGGGGTGCGGGTCGGGCGCAAGACCTACGTCGTCGACCTGGCCGGCGGCAACCGCCGCACCGACTACGTCGCGGTCAGTAACTCGGTGATCGGGGTCTTGCTGCTGCTGGCCGGGGTGGTCGGAACGCTGGCCGCGGTGTTCTCGCTCGGCGCGGTGATCCTGGCGCTGGCGCTCGCCGGCCTGGCCGGTGCGGCGTTGAGCCGGTCGCTGCCCGAGGCGCAGTAGCGGGCTTGCTAGCCTGGATCCAGGCTAGGGTCAGCGGCACAGCGGCGGCAGCCTGCCCGTGACCGAACCCTTGCACTGATCGAACGAGGCGCCCTTCAAGCCTTCACAGATGTCCACGCCCGGGTCGTTGCCTGGCACGTTGTCCTGCATCGCCGTGCAAACGTTGTCCGCGCCGCTGGGCGGCGACCAGGGCGGCTCCGGGAATCCCTCCCAACTGCTCGGGAAGTACTTCAGATGCTTTTCTTTCACCGACCGCCCGACGCGGTAGATGAAATAGGCATAGTTGTCGGTGTTCTGAAAGGCGTAGCCGGCGTGCCGGCTGGCCAGATGCACGGCGTTTTCAGAACCGTACATCTTGCTGCCGGCGCCGTGACAGACGTGAGTCACTTTGGCGCCTTCGTTCTTGCACCAAACGGTGTGGGCGTCGGTGACCCAGTCGAATGCGCCGTCGTCCCATTTGATCCAGTGGGTCATCTCGTGAATCATCTGTTTGGCCAGCCAGGCGTCGGAATTGCGGCCTGAGCCGGAGCGAAAGAACTTGTCACACAGCGCAATCTTGCCCTGTGGAAAATGATAAGCGCTGGGCGAGCCGCCGTCACTGCCGGGATTCTGATGCTGGCAACCGGACCAGCTGTCCTCGTCGAAGGCGCCGGCCTCTCCCTGAACGCCGGGGGAAACATCGCAGTCGAACTTCATGTCCTCGAAGCGAAAGCGTTCCCACAGACTGCTGGTCACCCGCTGCACGTGGCTGAGGCGGTCGCCGTCGTAGCCGCCGAACCAGGCACGCGGCGACCAGTTGGCATCCCCGATCTTCCCGGATGCGCCATCGCCGGCATCGTCCAAATCGCCGTCGTAGCCGTGACTCCACAGCAGCGGTCGCCACTTCGGATAGGCGTAGTAGATGAACTGAGACATGGTCTTGGCCACCCACACGTAGTCGTGGGCTAGCTGCCACGCCGCCAGCACCCGTTTCTCGTCCGCCGCGCTGCAGTCGACGATGTCGGGCCATCTGCTGACCGCCGGCAGTCCGGAGGTGCGTGACTCGGTGGTTTCGGGCCGAATGCGCAGCCGCTGCGGAGGATTGCTCCGGCCAGCTTCGCGATAGGCCCGCAGATAAGCGTTGCGGTCCTTTTCGTTGTTGGCGTCCTGGGTCGGGCCGCCCGCGATCACCGCGTCATCGGTGCCGCAAATGGAGACCGCTTGCGGCACCCGGATCACACCCGGTCCGGCCGGCGAGCGCGGCGCAACGCGCAAACCGGTTTGAACCTGCCGTTTCGGTACGTTGGTCTTGACCAACCGTCTCGCCGGCGGCACCGGGCCACCGAAGGTCATCAGCGGCCGGTTGCCCTGGCGCGGATACTGATAGAAAACGGCCAGTTCGTTCAGGGTGAACGGCGCCCCGTCGTAGCTCGCATCGGACGCCGACAGGGCCGTGACGGTCGAGGCCGCGGCCGGCCCCTGCGCGACGAACAGCGGGCCAATGCTGGCGCAGATCTCGGATTCCGCCGTGCCCATCAGGCCGGTGGTCAGCGCTAAAAACGCGGCTAGGCGCGATGTGCCCGTGGATCGGTCGGTTTCGGACATCGGCATCACCTTCGGGACTGAGCGGTTTGTGGCCGCCGCCAAATCGCCCCTCTTGCTTCAAGGGTAGCAGATCGGTGCACGGTTGCGGCGCGCCCGAATGCGTATTACAACTATGACTCGTTGAATGGAACGATCCGCGCCATGAGCTATCGGGTTCGGCAGGCCGATATCGACGCCTTCGACCGAGACGGGGTCGTGCCGCTGCGGCAGGTGGTCGGCCAGCGATGGCTGCGCCGCCTGGCCGAGGCGATCGAGGACGACATTCGCGAGCCGGGACCGTTCTTCCACGGCTACCAGTCCGACGAGGGCCGCTTCCACGGCAACATGCGCCTGTGGGAGACCAACCCCGTATTTCGCGAATTCTGCCTCGATTCCCACCTGCCGGGCATCGCCCAGGCCTTTTTCGGTTCGCGCAAGGTCAACCTGCTCTACGACCAGCTCTTCGTCAAAGAACAGGCCATGAGTCAACGCACCCGCTGGCACAACGACCAGCCGTACTGGCCGATCCGCGGCTGGCAGGTGCTGTCGATCTGGGTCGCGCTAGACCCGACCACGGCCGAGAACGGACGGCTGGAGTTCGTGCGCGGCTCGCACCAGTGGGGACGCTGGTTCCAGCCCGAGACTTTCGGCAAGACCGCGGCGATTTCGCCGTACGAACGCAATCCCGAGTTCGAGGACATCCCCGACATCGAGGCCGACCGCGACAGCTACGACATCGTGGCCTGGGACCTGGAGCCCGGCGACGTCTACCTGTTCCACGCGCTGACGGTGCACGGCGCCGGCGGCAACACCCGCACCGACCGGCGCCGGCGCGGATACACGGTGCGCTACACCGGCGACGACGTGGTCTACGATCTGCGGCCGGGCCTGAGTCAGCCGCTGGTGACCGACCTGCTCAACAGCGGCGACCCGCTCGACTCCGAGCGCTACCCTGTGGTGGTCGGGCAATCGTCGGTGCAGGTATAGCGTTTTCGCGCGGTCCAACCCCATGGAATTTGTGATCGAAAGCTTACGCGCCGACTGGGAGCTCTTACTCAGATTCGCGCCCCGGCTGTTCTATGGGCTGGCTCTGCTGGTCGTTTTTCTGATCATGGCCAAGCTCGCCGGGCGGCTCGCCGGAAAGGTGCTCCACAGCAGCATCCGATTGCGCTCGAACGAACGTTTCCTGCAGCATGTCGTCACCTGGTCGATTGGATTCGTCGGCGTCCTGCTGGCGCTGGGGCTGATGGGTTTCCAGGGCATCGTCACGAGCCTGCTGGCCACCGGCGGCGTCGTTGCGATCGTGCTCGGTTTCGCATTCCGCGAAATCGGGGAGAATTTTCTAGCCGGATTTTTCCTGACCTTCAGCCGCCCGTTTGAAATCGGCGATCTGATCAAAACCGGCGAGCTGACCGGTAACGTGCGTTCGATCGAATTGCGCTACGTTCATATCCGCACGTTCGATGCGTGCGACGTGTTCGTCCCGAGCGCCCGGATTTTTCGCGAGCCCCTGTTCAATTACACGCGCGACGGTTTGCGCCGGCCCAGCTTCACGGTGGGCGTCGCCTATCACGACGCACCGGAACAAGTCGTCAGCCTCCTTGAAAGCGCCGCCAGAGACGTGGACGACGTACTGGCCGAGCCAAGCGCATTCGTCACCGTAGAGAGCTTCGATGCGGCGTACGTCCAATACACAATTTTCTATTGGATCGACGTCAACAAGGCCAAACGTGATTTCGTCACGATCGCCAACGACGTCAAAATCAGCTGCTGGCGCGCCTTGCGCGATGCCGGCATGACGTTCAGCACCGACGTCACGTCCGCGATCAGCGTTCAAAAAGTGCCCCGACTCGAAGTGGGACTTGCCAAGGGCGCATCGGGTCCCGCGAAATCGGGCTGAGGACGTTGCAGCCCCAGGCCCGGGATGCTGGCTACACGGATGGTCGATCAATAAATAACCGGCATTCCGAACAGCCAGCCGTGAAGGCGGGCCAGCAGCACCGTGATCACCGCGCCGATCACGAGCACCAGCACGTCGCGGGTCCAGGGCTGGGCTGCGATCCGTTCCGGCCTATCGGCACGGAGGCTCAGGCTTAACAGATCCGTCGCTGCCCAGACGGCGAACGCGCCGAACAGGACCACCGAGCGCAACTCGCCGTTGGCGCCCAGGTGCACCAGCGCCCACAGCAAGGTGCCGATCAGCATCGGGTTGCGCAGTGCGCGGCGAATGTTGCAGGGCACGCTGCCGGCCACGATCAGCACCAGCGACACCGGCATTAGGACCAGGGCCAGCGTATAGCCCCACGCCGGCGGCGCATAGATCGACTCCACCGGGGCGCGCGGATAGCCGATCACGATCAACACGAGGCCAGCAAGCGCGAGCAGCGAGTAGACGCCGCGATAGGGGTCGTAGCCGATCCGCTCCACCAACGCTGCGCGCGGCCAGCGGGCCATCTTCAGCGAGTGCGTACCTAAGAAAAGTATCAGCCCGAGCATCAGTAAGGTCATCGCTCTCTTTCTCCTGTTACCAACGCAGCACCAGCGTGTGGCCGTCCTCTAACGCGACTCCAGCGCCCAGCTGGCGGCTTTCGCGGTCCAGTCTCCGGCCGAGCCACGCGGCGTCGTCGGCACTGGCGCGATTGAGCCGAAAACGCTCGATGCGCATCGGCGCCAGGCGCAGCGACTCGAGCTTGCCGGACCGCTCCAGGGTTGGCAAATACAGCGCCGTCAGTTGCGGTCGATAGTCCTGGTGTCCGCCGATGCCCTCGTAGTCGTTGATCAGGTCGCCGCAGCCATACAGGATCGCTCGATCCCGATACACCTCGATGCCCAGGGGATGGTGCGAGGAATGACCGTGGACGATGTCGACGCGGCCCTCGTCGATCAGCCGGTGGGCGAAGCGCCGGTGCGCATCCGGCACCCGGTAGCCCCAGTTGCCGCCCCAGTGGATCGACGCGACCACGACGTCCCCTGGCCGCCGCCGGGAGGCC
>JBFGYD010000225.1:0-4947 GCA_041587615.1 Lysobacterales bacterium | reverse complement strand
CCCTGCGGATCGCAATAGGTCGTGTGGCCGTCGCGGATGGCCTGGATGACCGCCTCTGCAATGTGCTCCGGCAGCGGAAAGTCGGGCTGGCCGAGATTGCAGCGAATCACCCGCTTGCCTTCGGCCTCGACCTCGAGGATGCGCGAGCCGAAACCGAACGCCGCTTCGGTTCCCATCAATTCCACTCGTCTGGCAAAGACGGGACCGGGCTCGTGCAGCGCGTCCTCGACAACGCTCATGGGCGAGTCCTCCCATACGGATCCTGGGGCGAGTATAGGTGATCTAGGCCGAGTCGAATATTTCGGGATTTACGGGGTTTGGAGGACGCTCGCCGGCGAGCACCGCGACCACGTTGTCCGCCGCCATCGTGCACATCCGGGTACGGGTCTGGATCGACGCGCTGGCGATGTGCGGCACCAGCACCACGTTATCCAGCGCCAGCAGGGCCGGCTCGACCGTCGGCTCGGACTCGAACACGTCGAGCCCGGCGGCGGCGATGCGTTTTTCCGCCAGCGCCTCGGCCAGCGCCTTTTCGTCCACCACCGGGCCCCGCGAAGTGTTGACCAGCACCGCGGTCTGTTTCATCAGGTCGAACTCCGGCGCGCCTACCAGGTGGCGGGTGTGTTGGTTGAGCGGCACGTGGATAGAAACGAAATCCGATTCGCGAAACAGCGCCTCTCGTTCGACGTACTCGATGCCGGATTCGCGCTCCTCATCGGGCGTGGCGCGCACCGGGTCGTGATAGATCACCCGCATGTCGAAACCGCGCGCCCGCCGCGCCATCGCGTGGCCGATCCGCCCAAGGCCGAGGATGCCCAGCGTCTGATGATGGATGTCGTGCCCGCACAGCAGGTCGATCCGCCACTGGCGCCAGCGGCCGGCGCGCAGAAATCGTTCCGCTTCCGTAATTCGGCGCGCGGCCGCCATCAGTAGCGTGAACGCGAGATCCGCGGTCGTGTCGGTCAGCACTCCAGGCGTGTTGGTCACCGCGATGCCGCGTTCGGTGGCTGCCGCCACGTCGATGTTGTCGAAGCCCACGGCGACGTTGGCGATGACCTTCAAGGCGTCGGCGGCGTCGATCAGCGCGGCGTCGATCTTGTCGGTGAGCTGGCACACGAGAGCCTGCTGGCCGGCCACCGCGGCGCTGAGCTCCTCGGCCGACAGTCCGTCGGCCGAGTCGTGGTAGTGGACCTCGCCGTGGCGCTCGAGAATCTCGATCGCCTCGGGATAAACGTGTCGGGTGACCAAAATTCCAGTCTTCATGAGCAGTGCATCGTGTCCGGTTTAACCCGCGTATTGCATGAGTTTCACTGGGCCCTGTCTATTTACTGAGCCGGATCAATGGACTGCGTGAAGGCTCAAGGGACGGCGCCATATGCAAACCGTTCTGTTGCCGGTTTGGCGCAAATCCGGTCCGCTCATTGCGCCGGTGCCGCCGGCGCGACGGGCGATGCCCGGACTGCCCGTTCACTGGCGTGGATGAACGCCACGCAGTCGTCCAGCGTCTGGGCGATGAAATCGAACCGCGGCGCCAGCGCCACCACGACCCGCGCGTGACCCGTTTCGGGGTAGAGCTTCAGCGTCACCGGCACGCCGAAAGAACGCAGCCGCGCCGCCAGGCGCTCGCTGTTGCCCGGCTCGACGATATCGTCCTCGCCGCCATGGATCAGCAGGGCCGGGGGCGAGCGTTCGGACACGAAATTGATCGGCTGGCTGGCGGCCCGGTTCGGCTCGGGAAACACCTCGAGCAGGTAGCCGGATTCAATCGGCAGGAAATCGTACGGCCCGGACAGCCCAATAAATCCCGTGAGCGCGGCGGGATCGCGGCCGAAAGACGAAAGATAACGATCGTCCATGCCGATCAGGGCCGCGATGTGAGCGCCGGCGGAATGCCCCATCAGATAAACGCGGCTCGGGTCCGCGCCGTAGCGCTCGGCGTTGTCGAGTGCCCAGGCCAGCGCCCCGGCGCCGTCTTCGACGAAGGCAGGGAAGCGCACTTCCGGATACAGACGATAGTCCGGGATCATCACGACGAAGCCGGCGCGGGTCAGCGACGCGGCCACGAACTCGTAGTTCTTACGCGTGCCCCCGTTCCAGCCGCCGCCATAAAAAAACAAGACCAGCGGCGCACGGGTCGGGAGGCCGCGCGGCGCGTACACGTCGAGCCGCTGCCGCTCCTCCGGGCCGTAGCCAACATCGCTGAAGCGTTCGTAGTGCGCGGACGGGCTGACCGCGTTGATCAGCGTAAACGCGCTGCAGCCCGAAAGGGCCGCCGCGAGCACCAGCATCTGGGTCGAACGGCCGATCACGGGAACAACGCGCTCGTTTCCCAGCCGCCGTCGACCCGGCGGTACTCCAGCCGATCGTGCAGGCGAAACGCCAGTTGGCGCCAGAATTCGATCCGCTCGGGCAGCAGTCGGAATCCCGACCAGTGCGGAGGGCGCGGGACCTTGCCGACGTGGAACTTGGCGGTGTACTTCGCGACCTCGGCCTCCAGTTCGAAGCGACCTTCGAGCGGCCGCGACTGGCGCGACGCCCACGCGCCGAGCTGGCTGGTGCGTTCTCGGGTAGCGAAGTACGCGTCCGCCTCGGCGTCGGTCACCGGCTCGACCGATCCCTCGATCCGCACCTGCCGGTCGAGGCTCTTCCAATAAAAGCACATCGAGGCCCGCGGGTTGCTCGCCAGTTCATCTCCCTTGCGGCTCTCCAGATTGGTGTAGAACGCGAAGCCGCGCTCGTCGACCCCCTTGAGCAGGATCATCCGGACCGAGGGCGCGCCGTCGGCGTTTGCCGTGGCCAGCGCAAAGGCCTCCGGCAGCGCGGGCTCCTTGGCCTCGGCGTCGGCGAACCAGGCGCGAAAATGGTCCAGCGGATTGTCGTATTTCTTCACCCGGTCTTGCTCTCGGATTGACGAAGACGGCGATTATAAGCGGCAGGCCGGCTCGAGGCCGCCTTTCCGTCCCGCGCCGGGCCCTCGAGCCAACAGACCACGATCTACAGAGTGATTGTGGAATCACGGCGCAAACGCATTTATCCTGCCGGCACACGACGCCAAATCGCGTTTTTCAACCGCCGTGGGGTCAACAATGAGACGAGCTGCTTGGTGGATTCCTCTGATCTTCTTTCAGGGCATTGCGAGTGCGCAGGTGACCGAACTGGGCGAATCGCGACTGGCCTCGGCCACCGCCACGACCCCGGGCTGCAGCGAAAGCGACGGCGGCGCCGACGCGACCGCGGCAGCCGCCTCCTGTGACGCGCAGGGCTACACTGCGGCGGCCAGCGCACAGGCGTCATTTACCACTTCCACCTCCGGCGGCACCGTGTCGGCCTCCGCCCAGGGGGTGGCGACTTCAACCGGCAGCCCCGCCAACCAGACCGCGACGGGCTCCGGCAGTGGCCAGGCCGTCGTCAGCTGGTCGATGGCTTCCGATACCCATTACTCGCTGTCGATCACCGTGTCAGGCGGCGGCATGGCTTCGTTCTCGGACGGGATCTCAGGCCCTTTGCCGTCCTCGGGCATCCTCGCGGCGGACGACTACGAACTCCGTGCCGGCGCCGACGCGCTTGCCCAGGCGCAGGACATTAACGGCGTCGAGACCGTCATGGCCGGCCCGGCCGACGCCTCGGCGCGGGTCCACTTCGCCGTCGTCGGCTCGGGCACGCTGATTCTGGGGATCGTGCTGGCCGACGGCGTTGGCACCCCCGGGCTGCTGGTCGAGGCGCTGGACGGCGGGAGCGTCGTGGCCAGCACGCTGACCGGCGACGACGGCAGCTACCTGCTGCCCGATCTCCTCGGCGTGGTTACGCTGCGAATCTCGGATCCGGCCGGGGGCTTCGCGACGCAGATATCCGGGCCGCTGGCGCCGCCGGCGACGTTCAACGCCGATCTGGTACCAATCCTGTTCGCCGACGGGTTCGAGTCGACCGGTATGTGAGACCGCGCGGGTCGTGCGACAATCGCCGGGTCGCCCGCAGCCCGAGGCTCTCTAATGACCGCCGATTCACTGTTTTCGCTGGCCGGAACGCTGGCCGTCGCGGGCTGGCTCGTGCTGGTTTTCCTGCCGCGCTGGCGCTACGGCGCGCCGCTGATCGGCGGCGTGCTGATTCCGGCCCTGCTGGGCATCGTTTATGGCTACCTGATCGTCCGCTACATGGCGGCTGCCGAGGGCGGGTTCGGCTCGCTGGCCGAGGTGCGCTCGCTGTTCGCGAACGATTTCGTGCTGCTGGCCGGCTGGATCCACTACCTGGCCTTCGATCTGTTCATCGGCGCTTGGGAGGTGCGCGACGCCGGCCGCCACCGGATCCACCACCTGGCGGTCGTGCCCTGCCTGGGGCTGACGTTCATGTTCGGCCCGATCGGCCTGCTGGCCTATCTGGCGTTGCGCGCCGGCTGGAAACGCAAGCTCGCCCTCGGCCTTGAATAGCTTCTTCACCGAACTCCATCGCCGCAATCCGCTGCTCTCCGGCGTGGCCTGGCTGCACGTGGGACTGTTCGTGCTGACCCTGCTGGCGCTGGCAATCGACGACCGCCAGGTGCTGGGCATCAACGCCTGGATCAAGCCGGCCAAGTTCATGTTTTCGCTGGCCGTTTACCTGGGCACAATCGCGTGGTTGTCTGACTACGTCCGCCGGCCGCGCTGGGTCGTGCCCGCGGTCAGCGTGGTCATCGCCGCCGTCATCGTGCTCGAGTCGGCCCTGCTGCTGCTGCAGGCCGCGCGCGGCACGACGTCCCATTTCAACACCTCGACCGCGTTCGACGGCGCGGTTTTCGGGAGCATGGGAATCCTGATCGCCGTCGACATGGCGATGACGTTGGTGATTTTCGCGCTGTTCTTCCGCCCCAGCGTGAAGCTAACGCCGGCCTATCTGTGGGGTATCCGCTTCGGCTTCGTGGTGTTTTTCTACGGTGGCTGGCTGGGCGGCCAGATGATCGACCACGGAGCTCAT
>JBFGYD010000224.1:0-4961 GCA_041587615.1 Lysobacterales bacterium | reverse complement strand
GCGGACTCGACCTTCATCAAAGCTCGGCGAACGGGCTCGCCGTCGGGGCGAGCTGCCAGGTACCAGCCGATGTGTTTGCGCGCGACCCGCACCCCGGTGGGTTCGCCGTAAAACCGATGGAGCGCGGCCAGGTGGGCCTGCATGACGCGGGCGACTTCGTCGTCGGAAGGTCGGGGCAAGCGCCGCCCGGTAGCCAGGTAATGGGCGATCTCGCGGAATATCCAGGGATTTCCCTGCGCGGCGCGTCCGATCATCAGGCCGTCCGCGCCGGACTGTTCCAGCACCGCCTTGGCCTTGAGCGGCGAGTCGATGTCGCCGTTCGCGATGACCGGGATCGTGACCGAGCGCTTGATCGCGGCGATGGTTGCGTATTCGGCCTGGCCGCGGAATTTGTCAGCGCGGGTACGGCCGTGAACCGTCAGCAGCCGCACGCCGGCATCCTCGGCGATGCGCGCGATTCTGACGCCGTTCCGATTGGCCGGAGAGGGGCCGGTCCGGATCTTCAGCGTCACCGGCACCGCGACCGCACCCACCACCCGGCGCAGAATGCGTTCGACCAGCGGCTCGTCTTCGAGCAGCGCCGAGCCGGCCAGCCGGCGGCATACTTTCTTGGCCGGGCAGCCCATGTTGAGGTCGATGATCTGGGCCCCGCGATCGACGTTGAAGCGCGCCGCCTCGGCCAGCATTTCGGGATCGGCCCCGGCAATCTGCACCGCCACCGGATCCGGTTCGCCGGCGTGCGCGAGCCGCCGCCGAGACTTGGCGGTGTGCCACAGGCGGGAGTCGCTGGTGACCATCTCGGACACCGCGAGCGAGGCCCCCAGGCGTTTGCACAGGAGCCGAAACGGGCGGTCCGTGACGCCGGCCATCGGCGCCGCTATCAGCGGCTCCGGCAGCCGATAGGGACCGATGTTCAGCGGTTCAAACATGGTGGCAAGAAGCGAAACTGATGCAATGTGCGGCTCAGGTCAGGCGATCGAAGATCCGGAAGCCGGCGATCCAGGTCCCCGCCACCGAACCCAGATTGGACAGGATCAGCACCAGCAGGATTCGCGACACCCGGTTTTTCCACCAGCCGGAAAGCTTCAGCACGTCGTCGCGCAGGGTCGCGAAGTCGGCCACCTTGGGCTTTCGCAGCGCGGTTTCGACCGAGGCGGTGACCATGCCGGCGGCGATCGTCGGATTGAGCGATGTCAGCGGCGCGGCCAGGAAGCCCGAGGCCACCGTCAGCGGATGGCCGCCGGCGATCAGCGCCCCGAGCGCGGCCAGGGTGCCGTTGATCACGACCCAGGTCGCGACCAGCTGCCAGCCCAGCTCCGGGCTGCGGGCAAAACCAATTCCGAAACCGAGCAGGATGACCGCCGTGATCAGCCACGGCAGCCACCGGCTCCAGCGGCGGCGCGGTGGAATTCGGTCGAGCTCGGCGCGCACCGCTGCCGGCTCGTCGCCGGCATCGGCCAAATCCCGCCTCAGGCCCTTCAGGTGGCCGGCGCCGACCACCGCCAGCACCCGGCTGGCGCCGCTGCGCTGTGCCTCGTGGCGGAGGCTGGCTGCCATGTAGCGGTCCCGCTCGGTGATTAGCGATTCGTAAAGCGATTCCGAATGGGCGGCAAACTCAGCGAAGGTGTTCTCCAGCATGTCGCCTTCCTTGAGCTTCTCGATGTCTTCTTCGGAAATCTCCTCGCGGCTGAACAGGCTCGCGACCAAGCCGGAGAAAATCGAAAATTTTTCCCAAAAACGAACCGCCCGGAACACCCGCTTCAGGGTCACGCCGATGTCGCGGTCGATCAGCATGTAAGGGATTTTCTGGCGCTCGGCCCCCGCCAGCGCGGCGCGCATCTCAGCCCCGGGCTCAATCCCGAACTGCTCGGCCAGCCGCCGCTGGTACGCGCCCAACGCCAAGCTGGCAGCGACCAGCCCGGCCTTGCCGTCGCGGATGATCTTGATCAGGTCCAGGTCGCGCCACGCGTCCGGATTGGTCAGCGCCTGGTGGCGACTGGCGCAGAGCTCGACCGCGACCGCATCGAATTCACCGACGGCCAGCGCGGCACTGACCGTTTCCGCCGATTTGCGCGACACGTGCGCGGTGCCGAGCAGCGTGTAGTGGACCCCGTCGCGCTCGATCCGTTCGACCGGCTGTCCGGCAAACGGATCGGCGCCGGCGGCGGGAACTGGCTGTTCGGGACTGTTCATCGGCGCGTCAAAAGATTTCGACGCCTGCTCTCATGCAACATGCGGGCTCGGCTCATGGACTGTGCTGGCTCGGGGTCGGCATCGCGAGCTGCGTCTCGCCGGCGGCCGCGGCCCGGGCCGCGACGGGAAGCTGCATCACGGCGGCGTGCAGACCACGACCCTGGGTGATCAGGATGCGGCTGTCGATCGGCACGATTTCCCGGTTCGGGAAAGCCTGTCCGAGCACCGCGGCGGCTCTGGCGTCGTTGTCCGGATCCCGATAGCTTGGCATCAGTACCGCTCGGTTGAGGATCAAAAAGCTGGCGTACGTGGCCGGAACCCGGAACTCGCCGCGGCCCATGGTATGGGGAAGCGGCAATTCCAGCAACCGGTAGGGGCGGCCGGCTGCGGTCCGGTAGGTCGCGAGCTGGGCGGCCATTGCGCTTAGAAAAGGGTAGTGCGGGTCCGCCACTCGCGAGCACCCCTGATAGACGATAGTGTCCTCCGAGGCGAACCGCGCCAGCATATCCACCGGGCTGTCGCTGACGTCGCCGAGCAGTTCGCCGTGATCCAGCCACAGCACCCGGGCTGCGCCCAGGTGGGCCGCGAGCCTCCGTTCGAGCGCGGATTTGCGAAAGTCGGGGCAGCGCCGGCGCAGGCAGCGGGTGGTCGTCAGCAGCGTACCGCGGCCGTCGCTGTCGATGGCCCCGCCTTCGAGCACCTGGTCATGGCGAAACCTGCGCAGGTGCCGAAACGGCGCACGCTGGCTAAGCTGGCCGACCAGGGCACCGGACAGCGGGAGTCGGGACCGTCCACCCCAGCCGTCGAAGCGAAAATCCGCCCACAGCGGGCCGTCGTCGTCAATCAGCGTCAGCGGCCCGTAGTCGCGCACCCAGGTGTCGTCGTAAGCGCAGTTGATGACGTGAACCGGATGCAGGCTGGCGGCCGGGCTCCAGAAGTCGTCCTGCAGCAGGTGATCGTGAGGCACGACCAGAATGACCGCCTGGAAGCGCCGGATCGCGGCGATGATGTTGCGATAGCTCTGCTCGGCGTAGCGCAGTAACGGCTGCCAGGGCGATTCCTCGCACGGCCACAGCAGCAGGCTTGCCCACTGCGGCTCCCACTCCGCGGGCAGCCGCAGGCTAGTGCTCTGGGTCAGTCGGTCGTTACCTATCAGCGTGCCGCACTGGGGAGGGGCAAATCTCGGCTACCCGGTTTGCGACGGCATCGATTCGGTCTCGGATGCGCGGTTGACGACCGAGTGGATGACTTTGTCGTATTCGAAATAAACGGTAAAACCGGGATAGACCCAGCGCGCGATCGGCGGATCGCCGACCGCCGGGGTGCGCCGCTGGGGCGCGCCGAACTGCTGTTCGACCCGCGCCATCGTTGCGCCGTTTTGCGGCACCGCGACGTGTTCGACCCTGTGCATCCGATCGATCAGCAGGACGTCTTTGCGGACCGCCTCCTGGGACCAGAGATTGCTGCTGACGCAAAGCGCCGCAACCAAAATAGTCCAAGCTTTCATGCCACACTGTCTCCGCAAGTTCGTAGCAAGTTCATAGTAGCAAAAAATGAAAAATGGTTGGTATCTCATTGAAAAGTTGTGAATCCTGTCACGCCGACGATGCGCGCGTCGGCCCGTTCGCGGCTACAATCAAACAAGCCTCGTCACGCCGAGGGCCGGGTTCTTGTCAACCCCGCGGCCGGTTGGCGCGTTTTCTAAACTAGTGAGCATCCATAAATGGCCGTCCGTGGCCATCATGGATGTCGGCACAGCCGGCGGCAACGACATGCCGCTTGTTCGCCTGACGGCGAAAATCGAAGCCTGCTTTATGCGTGGCTTCCTTGTGCCGGACTGGTGCCCGCCATTTTTTTGGACGGGCACTAAGGTAAGGCGCTCGAGACCGTCGACGCGGCGGTCAGGGAGGATGCAATGCTGAGATTCATGATGCTGATCCTGGGGTTCATCGCGGCCACCGCCGCGGCCGCGGTCGATCTGACCAAGGGTCTGAACGGCAGCTGGTGGAATCCGGCTCAGGACGGGCAGGGGTTCGTGATTCACGTGATTCCGGAGGCCAATCAGATCTTCGTCGCCTGGTTCACCTACGAGCCCGGCGGCGGCAAGCAGATGTGGATCACCGGTTCCGGCACCCTGGAGGACAACCCGGTTGAGCTCGATCTGCTGCGACCGGCCGGCGGGGTGCTGAACGGCGCCGAGCCGCTGCCCGAGCTGACCTCGTGGGGCAGCGCCACGCTGGAATTCACCTCCTGCACCAAGGGGGTTTTTGCCTACCAGGGCGAATCCCAGGGTGAGCTGAACATCGAGCGCCTGACGCCGGTGGTGGCGTGCGATCCGGGAGCGGCGCGATGAGGTGGCTGCCGCTGCTGACGCTGTGCTGGGCCGCCGCCGGACAGGCGGCGGAGTTTCAGGTTCAGATTCTGCACAACCGGTTCGAACCCGAGGTCGTGTCGATCGATCCCGGCGATACCGTGACCTGGATCGTCGAGCGAGGCAGCCACCGGCTCGAGGCGGTCGATCAAGTTAATTATCCGGACTTGCAGAGCGGGATATTGGGGCGGGGTCAGAGCTTCAGCTACACCTTTGACGGCGATTCCGGCGAAGTTTTCTACGCTTCCACGACGATCGAGGGCATGCAGGGCGCGGTGCTGGTTCGGGACTCGAGCGCGCCATTTGTCATCGACGAGCGCGTCTCCAGCGGCTGGTACGATCCGCAGGCCCCGGGCCAGGGCGTGCTGTTCGAATACGTGCCGAGTTCAGACGTGCT
>JBFGYD010000223.1:0-4964 GCA_041587615.1 Lysobacterales bacterium | reverse complement strand
CCCCGAAGGCGGAAAACGCGTGCGTGGTCTGCACCCTGACCCCGGCCAGCGCCGGTCGCGACACCGCCGAGACCCACAGCTTGACGGCCGCCGTGCTGGAAAATCGCGTCATACCGCTACCGGGCGTGAACGTGGCCTTCGAGGTCACCGACGGTCCCGCGCTGGGCGCCAGCGGCAACGACACCACGGCCGCCGACGGCACGGCTGGCTTCAGCCTGCAGAGCGTCGGCGTTGGCATCGACACGATTACCGCCAGCGGCGCGGCCGGCGGCAATCCCTTTGCGTGCTCGGCCACGGTCCAGTGGACTTCCGAGGTCGTGTTCATGAGCGGCTTCGAAGATCCGGGCCAGCCCTGAACGGTCCAACTGGAGAAGTTAGAATGATCCCTGTGGCAATAAGACTCAGCGGCTACTCCGGCGGCGCGCGCAGCCGTAGTCGCAGGCTCTTAGGCATCTGGCAGGGGATCTGCATGCGCGAATACGAACAGGCCGAAACCGAACTGATCGAGCGCTTTCGCGCGACCGGCAGCGGGCGCTGGTTCGATGCCCTGTACCGGCGCACGCGCCGGCGGTCGTTCGCCATCGCGCTCAAGTATCTGCGCGAGCCGGCCCGCGCCGAGGACATCTGCCACGACGCCTATTTGAAGGCCTACGAGCGGTTCGACAGCTTCCGCGGCGACGATTTCTCGGCCTGGATCGGGCGAATCGTCGCCAATCTGGCGCTGAACGCGCTACGCGACGAACACAACCGCCAGCGCCTGCTGGCCGAGAGCACGCGGTCCGAAAATGCGCCGGGCACCGACGTGCACGCGGGCTCGCGCGAGGAACTGGACAAGGCGCTGTCGATCATCCGCCAGCTCTCAAACGAGCAGCGCCGCTGCCTGCTGTTTCGCCAGATCGACGGCTTCAGTTACGCCCAGATCGCCGGGCTGACCGGCTTCAGCGAGGATCAGGTGCGCTCCTATATCCAGAATGCGCGCCGCAACTTCCGCATTGCCTGGCAGGCAGAGGTGGCATCATGAGCGACCAACGTGACCGGGATCGAATGAATGCAGCGATCGAGGGCGCTGCGGCTGCCCGCGGGCCTTGCCCCGACGTGGAGCGGCTGCTGGCGTTTTCGGCGGGCTCCTTGAGCCCAAAGGATCACGACACCGTCCAGGCCCACCTCGACCTGTGCCCGAGCTGTTCGCTGCTGATCGAATGCACGGAAGCCGAGCCGGAGGAGATGGACGAGGTGACCTGGAAGCGAAGCGCGCGGAACTTGGACCGGCGCGCGGCCCCGTGGCGATCCAGGCCGAACCGCCGGGCGCACATCGGAGCGGCGCTGGCGGCCGGGCTGGTATTGGCCATCGGTTTCGCCTGGTGGCGTGCACCGGAACCGCCGATCGATCCCGGCGTGCGGGGAGCGGGTTTTTCAGCGGTCTCGCCGTCGGGATCGCTGACCCGGGTGTCGGGCTTTGCCTGGATGGCGCTGCCGCTGGCCGAGAGTTACCGGCTGAGCCTCATCGCCGGAGAAACCGAGGTGTGGGAAGAAACGACCACCGGCCAGAGCATTACCGCGCCGCCGGCCCTGTTGCAGCCCGGGCAGCCCTACCGCTGGCGGGTCGAGGCGCTGGACGCCGACGGACGGGTCATCGGCCAGACCGACTGGACCGAGTTTCGGATCGCGCCCCTCGGCGACTGAGCCGCCCGACGGCAGCGCCGAGCAGCAGCACGATGGCCAACGCAGCCAGCAGCGGCCCGCGCGCAAACCATGGACGCTCGAGCACGGTTGGTAGACCCGTCAGCTGATCGCCCTCACCTACGAGCACGAATCCGGCCCAGTAGTAGGGATGCCGATAGCGCTCGGAGTCAATGAGCTGGCGCCGCGCCGCGGCCAGCGCGTCGACCTTGGAGGCACCGCGGGCCAGCTCCCGGTAGAAACGGTCCATCAGCACCGCGCTGGCCTCGTCGTTGACGTTCCACAGGCTGGCCAGGATCGACGGGGTGCCAGCGTGAAAGAACGCGCGCGCGATGCCGACCATCCCTTCCCCGGTGACCAACTCGCCCAGTCCGCTCTGGCACGCCGACAGCGTGACCAGCCCCGCGCGCAGGCTCAGGTTCAGTATTTCGTGGAACTGGAGCAGGCCGTCCTCGCCTTCCGACGGTCTCAAGACCAATCCCGACCAGACCGGCGAATCGCCGTCGAGCCAGCCGTGGGTAGCCAGGTGGATCAGCGAATAGCTCGCCAGCGGCCGGCGCTTGAAATTGCCTTCCGTCGCCTGCTGGCCCACCAGAGTCTCGGTCGCGGCGGGGCCGAACAACTCGGTCAGCGTCTCCAGTTCTTTTTGCGAGTGGGGCAGGGCGCCGAACGAGCGGAGGTGGCTCAGCGGGGCCCCTCGCAGCGGCGCGGGCTCGCCTTCGCTCAGCGGGTCGGCCAGCGCCAGGATTCTGCCGTCCGCGACCGGACCGGGGCGCGAGCGGATCTCGGCGATTGCCGAGCCCGAGGGCCAGTAGCTGGAGGCAAGGCGGGCGCCCAGGAAATCACCGTCGGGCCCGGCCAGGGCTTCAAGCGGAAAGTAATGCAGGATGCCGGACGGGATGATGAGCCAGCGGGCGTTCTCCCTGGAAACGGGCAGGGACAGCCGGCGGGCCAGCGATTCGGGGTCGGGGTCGGCCCTGCCCGGGTCCTGCACGCGCGCGTAGGCAGCTCGAATCTCTGCCTCCAGTTTCGCCCTGGGCGGCAGCTCGGCGTGATCCACCCGATCGAGGTGAACCAGCCAGCGGTGAGAACGCTGCTCGCCGAGAAAGAAGGCGACGATCACTTCGTTGGGCGCCAGCACACGCTGAATCTCTTCCAGCGTGCGTGGATTGGCGGTGTGCAGCGCGTACCACTGCGGGCGTTCGGCGCGCACCCTGAGGCGCAGTTCGTTCAACGCCGCCTCGGTGGCCTGGATGGCGCTATCGAGGGCGGGATCAGAGGCCGCCTCGCGCGCGCTGGCCTGCAGCCGGGACAGCTCGGCCAGCAGTTCGCGCTCGCGTTCGAGCCACTCCGGCGGGAGTTCGCGATGCAGCCCGGCGCGGGCTTCGGCTAGGGATTCCAGGAACGCGCGCGCCCGGGAACGCTCGGCCACCTCAAAGGCCTCGCGAGCGCGGCCCTGGTCGATCAGAAAATCGACGTACTCCTCGTAAACCGCCACCTTGTCGCTGAAGAAACTGCTCTTCAGCGGCGCCAGCAGCAGCACGCGCCGTATTTCTTCGATCCGCGCGATCGCGGCCCGGTAGGCGGCCTCGGCGGCCTGCACGTCCCCGGCACGCCGGTGCAGGCGCGCAAGTTCGCGCTGTGTCTCCCAAACGAACTTGCCGTCGTCGTTGGCCTCGGCCAGCTCGAGGGCGCGGCGGAACAGCTCGGCCGCGGCCGCGTCGTCTCCCAGCCCCGCGTAGCTCTGCCCCATGTGCTTGTACAGGCTGGGAAAAGGACGCTGGCCCTCGATAGTCAGGCTCTCGGCACGCCGATAGTGCTCCAGCGCCTCTTCATAGCGCTCCTGGTCGCGATAGACCATACCGGTGTTGATCGTCCAGATGATGTGATCGCGGCGGTTGTTGATCGCCTCCGCCAGGGCCGCCGCCCGCGACAACAGTCCGAGCGCTGACTCGTAATCGCCGCGCTTGTTGGCCACCAGCCCCAGCTCGCCGTAGGTCCACTGCAGCAGCGCCCGGTTGTCGAGCCGCTCGGCGATCGCCTGGGCCGCCTTGAAGCCGGCCTCGGCCTCGTCGAGCCGGTTCAGTTCGAACTCACAAATGCCGATCGTGGCGTGAATGATCGCCGCGCCGCGCGTATCCGGTTCAGAGAGATCGAGTGCCCGGTGCAGGTGGATCAGCGCCTCGGAATAGTTGTGCAGCGCCATCTGGGCCTGGCCGAGGTTGGTCAGCAATACGCGCTCGTAGCCCCGATCCTCGCCCTCTCGGGCCATCGCCAGCGCGCGCTCGCGATAGGACAGGGACGAGATCGGGTCTTGCCGATATTTCTCCCAATTCGCCCACGCGTCGAACAAGCGCGCCCCCTGTTCGGGATCGCCGATCGGCTCCCACAGCGCCTGCGCCTCCTCGAGGTGCCGCCGGGCGCGATCGAATTCGGAAAGGAAACTTTCGGAATTGGCCAGACCGATCAGCAGCCTGGTCCGCCGTGAGGGTTCGAGGCCGTCGCCGAACAGCTCCAGCGCGCTCTGCAGATGCGAACGGGCGACCTGATCCTCACCCTGACCGGCCGCGGCCCGGCCGGCCAGCCAGTGTGCTTCGGCCCGGGTCCCTGAATCCGCCGCGTCGGCCACGAGCCGCTCTGCCAAAGCCAGCCCCTCGCCACGGCGACGGAGCTGAATCAGCGCCTCGGCGCGAACCAGGCCGGCCGCGAAATCTTCGTCGGGGTAGGCGTCCAGGCGCTCCAGCGCCGCCGCGGCGTCGCCGGATTCGATCATCGCTTCGATCGCGTCCAGCTCGGAATGCGACGGGGCCGTCTGAGCCAGGACCGAGAGCGGTGCCAGCACCAGGGCGATGCCAAGGAAAGAAACGAACCAACGCATACCCCGATTATAGGCGCGTCGCCAGGGCAGGTGGCCTGGCCGGACCACGAGCCTGGCTTCGCGGGCGGCCGATGGGTAGCTTCCCGGACCGCCCCTCAACAAAGGCCCGATTCGCGGCGAACGCCCGGCCCCGAGGCCTTTCCTTGTCACCGAAACGGCCGTAACCTATACTCCGCGGCCTCCCGTCATCCGGCCGGTGTAGCTCAGTTGGTAGAGCAACGCATTCGTAATGCGCAGGTCGGAGGTTCAAATCCTCTCACCGGCACCAATTCACGTGGGTTCAAGATGCGCTCGACGGGCGAGTGACCGCACCCGAAGTGAACGTCCCGTGCTAAGGCTTTTGGATAAGTAACTGAAAGTCCGTGCGGGTCACACAGTTCAATCGCGTGACAAAGATATCGGTGAT
>JBFGYD010000222.1:0-5006 GCA_041587615.1 Lysobacterales bacterium | reverse complement strand
CTGACTCGGCGGCCAGATGATCGGCAATGGCGCGCATACGATCGGCGCACCCGATGGCGGGCCCGGTTTGCCCATTTTGAATTGGAGCACCGTCGCCGGCGACCTGCGGCTGGCGCACGGACTCGGGCTGCACGCGCTGCAGTTTATGCCCCTGATCGGCTTTGCGTTCAGCCGCTGGAAAAGCTCGGCCGGCGCGTTGTCTCAGCTCGCTTTCGTGACCGCCGTTGCGGTCGCATACGGCGGGCTCGTGTTCGTGCTGCACCAACAGGCGCTCCGCGGCGAGCCTCTGTTCCCCGTGGGCTGAGTCGGTCGCAGGCTGGCAGACTGCTAGCTCGCAAGGTTGATGCTCTCGTATCGTCGGTATCTGGGCAGCGCGTCGGCCAGAACCTCGATCAGTTCCTCCAGGTGGGATTCGTAGTTGCGCCAGAAATTGATCGAACCCTGGTACACGGGTTGGCGCACCTGTTCGGAGCTGGCGGTGCGGATCGGACGCTCGGTCTGGTAAAACTCGAGACAGGCGTCTTCCCAGGGCAGGCCGCAGTAATCGACGATCCGGCGCACCTGGTCGTCGAAGTCGGTGACCAGCTCCTCGTACTGGACCGTCAGCACGCGCCCGGGCAGCACCTCGTGCCAGTAGTCCATCATGCGTTGGTACTGCGTGAAGTACTCGCCGATCTCGAGGAGGTCGTAGGTGAAGGTCTGGCCGCGGGCGAAGAGCTGCCGAAAACAGCTCAGGCAGGAATCCAGCGGATAGCGCCGGGCGTCGATAATCTTCGCGTTCGGGAGCATCAGGTGGATCAGACCGATGTTGGGGAAGTTGTTCGGCATCTTGTCGATGAAACGGGGTGTGCCCTCGACCCGGTGCAGCCGGGAGAACCGGAGATAGTCCTCGCCCAGCGCGTTGAAGTTCTCGCGTTTTAGTTCGCGCACCGCCTCGGGGTAGTTGATGCCGTCGGCGCGGTTGCGGTTCAGCGAGGTCGCCACCCGGCCCACGTACGGCAATTCGGACGTCCCCTCGACCTGGCTGTGGCTGGCCAGGATCTGCTCGATCAGCGTCGAGCCTGAGCGCGGCAGGCCGAGGATGAAGATCGGCGCGGGGTCCGGGCAGCCCTGACCTTCATGCTCGTCCAGGAACGACGGGTCGAAGACCGCGACGAGGCGGTCGTTCATGACCTCGGTCTGCACCGGGTCGTAGGATTCGAGCATCCGCTGGCGGGCGTTGCCGTCGCGGTAATACTGCCAGGCTTGTTCGAAGTCGCCGCGATCCTCGTATGCCTTGGCCAGCGCGAACATGAAGTTCACCGCCGGCTGATCGGTCAACCCGTCGGCCGCCAGCCGCGTTTTCATCTCCTCGATATCGGCCTCGTCCAGCCGGTAGGTCTTCAGGTTGGCCAGGCTCCAGTACGCCTCGCCGAATTCAGGCCTGGTTCTGATGCAGGCGCGGTAGGACTCGATCGCCTCGGCTTGGCGGCCGACGGTCTTGAGCACGTGACCGAGGCCGAGCATGGCGCCGGCGTGCTCGGGTCTCAGCTCGAGCGTTTTTCGATAGGCCTCGATCGCGTCGTGGGTCAGCGCCGCCGGCGCCAGCGTGCCGGCCAGCAGAAAGCGCGCCTGCGCGTTGTTGGGTTCCAGCGCGATCGCCTGGCGGTACAGCTCGATCGCCTCTTCGAACCGGTGCTGTTCCTGCACCAGGCGCCCCAGGTCGATGATCGCGGCGGTGAAATCCGGCGCCACGGCGATGGCCCGCCTCAGCAGGCGCTCGGAATCGTCGAGGCGCGCGGCCTTGCCGGCGAGCCGCCCCAGCATCCGCAGCGCATCGACATTGCGCGGATTGAAACGCAGGACCTCGCGATAAAGCCGCTCGGCCTCCTCGAGCCGGCCGGCCTTGTGGTGTTCGGCCGCGTAGGCGAGGTGACGGCGCTCCGGGCTCAGCTCGAACGATCTCTCGAACGCCTGGTCCGCCTCTTTGCCGCGGCCCACCAACGCCAGCGCCTTGCCCAGCAGAAAGTGCGCGTTGTCCAGCGACGGGTCCAGGCGGGTGGCCGTTTCGAGCACCGCGACGGCCTCGTCGACCCGGCGCGAATCCAGCAGCAGTTGACCCAGATCCTCGTACGGCTTGGCGAAACTCGGCGCCAGCGTGATCGCATGGCGCAAGTATTCCTCGGCCTCGTCCGGCTGTCTGAGCTTGATCAGAATCGCGCCCAGCAGCGCGGTCGCGTTGACGTCCCTTGGGTTTCGCTTGACCGCGCGGCGGCAGCGCCGCTCGGCCAGGTCGATTCGACCGTGGTTGATCAGGTCGACGATCTCGCCGACCGCGGCCTGGGTCGCAACGGTCACGCGCGCGACCCGAGTCGTCAGCGAAAATGCCAGCGCAGATTGAGTCCGATCGTGCGCGGCCGGTTGATCGACAGCCGCTGCTTGCCCCAGCGATTGCTCAAGAATTGCTCGGCGCGTTCGTCGGTCACATTGTCGATGTAAAGCGAAGCGCTCCAGCGGTCGCCGTCGAGCCCGAAACTCGCGTCGAGCACGTTGTACGAATCCTGCGGGCTGGGCCCCGGCGCGAACACGATGCTTTCGAGCCCGATCAGCGAATTGACCGAGTCGCCGACGTAGGCATAGTCGAAGCGCAGATACGGCTCGGCGTTGAAATACTCCTGCTGAAACGTGTACTGAACCCCGAGCGCGGCCTTCCAGTCGGGCGCCAGCGGCAGTCGCGAGCCGTCCAACGCCGTGATCGGGGAGTCGCTCCCCTCAAACAACACGGCCGTTTCCGAAATCTCGGCCTCGTTGTACCCGAGCACCCCGCTGATGTCCCAGCCGGCTGCCGGCAGCCAGCGGAAATCGGCCTCGAAGCCGTTGATCGACGCCTCCGGGAAGTTGACGAATCCCAATGAGAACACCAGCGGTTGGGGATCGTTGACCTGGATCTGGATGTCGTTCCATTGCATCAGATAGGCGTTGACGTTGAACTGAAACCGGCCGTCCGCCCAGGTCGTCTTGGCGCCGAATTCGAAGTTCTCCAGGATGTCCGAGTCGAACGATCGCGGCAGGATGGAGTTGACCCGCACCGCGTTGGCGCCGCCGCTGCGGAACCCCTCCGAATACGTCGCGTACAGCAGCTTGTCGTCGTCGACGTTGTAGGTGATGCCGAGCTTGGGCACGAAATCGCTCTCGTCCGATGAGCCGGACTCGTCGTTGAAAACGAAATCGGTGGCCCTGCTGGGGAACGCACCCTGCTGCAGCGCCCCCTGAAAAATCGAGACGTCACGCTTGGTGTTGAAAAAGCGCCCGCCGGCGGTGATCGAAAAGCGCTCGTTTAAGTCGAACGTGGCCTCCCCGAACACCGCCGTCTGCTCGATGGTGCTGTCGTAGACTCCGAAGAACCAGTTGTTGGAGGGGCCCCAGCTTCCCGGCGGCAAACCATTCAGCGACGGGTTGTAGGGGTTGTAGGCCAGGTAATAAAACCCGGGAGAACCAGCGAACTGTTCGTTGCCGGACGTGAACAGGGCCTCGCCCTCGCTCTTGTTGTAGAAAAAGCCGACGACCCCGTTCCAGCGGCTGTCCGAGTCGCCGCTGGTGGCGATGCGCGCCTCGAAGGTCGTGCTCTTGTCCTCGTTCAGGTCGAACGCGAAGGCCCGGGGATCGCCACCGAAATCGTAAAAGGTCAGGTCGTAGTAGGGATATTGGGCGTCGACGTAGTCGCCCACCTGGTTGAACGCGAACTGGTAGTCGGTGGCGTCGGCGTCGTAGACGAAGTCCCGCTGGAAGATCGAACCGGTCAGCAGGACGTCGAAGTGCTCGAACTTGCGTTCGATCGTTAGCGCGTACTGCTGCCAGTCCTCCTCGAAGCGTTCGTCCTGGAAGCGAACCTGCTCCAGATCGCCGACGTCCAGGTCCACGTCGCCAAAGCCGTCGACCTCGACGTCCTGAAAAATGGCCGACGCGTCCACGGTCAGGCTGTCGCTGGGTCGCCAGCGCAATGCGACCCGGCCGCCCGAATAGGTCGTTTGGTTGACGTCGTCTTCGATCACGTCGGCGTTGTCGAAGGTGCCTCCCGGACTCGGTCGCAGCACGTTGTCGATGTAGCCGGCTTCTTCCGAGGTGAAACCGACCACTCGCAGCGCCAGCCGGTTCTCCACCAGCGGCACGTTGACCATGGCGCTCAAGTCGTAGCCCATATCGCCGCTCTTGATCGTGTTGATCCCGGCGTCGACCCAGCCGTCGAATTCCGAGGCATTGGGCTTGTTGGTGATGATCCGCAGCGTGCCGGATTGGGAGGCGTCGCCGAACAGCGTGCCCTGCGGCCCGCTCAGCGCCTCGATCCGCTCGATGTCGATCAGGCGCGGATCGGGGTTGCGCCCCGCGATCGTGATCGGTTGCTCATCCAGGTACACGCCGCTGGACGGGTTGGCCCCGAACTGCAGCCCGGAGGAGGCGACGCCGCGAAAGACCACGGTGTTGCCGCCGGGCTCGATCGAGGTCTGGGCCAGTGACGGGATGTACGCGGCGTAATCGTCGATCCCCTCGAATCCGCGGCGCTCGATCTGAGCGGTGCCGAACGCGGTAATGGCCTGGGGAATGTCCTGCGCGCTTGCGGCCCGCTTGGTCGCGGTCACGATGATTTCTTCAATCATCGGATCCTGCGCGTGCGCCTGGGTTCCCGCGAGCGCGGCGGATATCGCCAGGGCGAGCGACTTGCAGCGGTAGATCGGAGGCAGATGATTTTTCTGATCCGTCACGGTGACCCCTCCTCAAGTGGCGTACGGCTGGTGATTCTACGCCTCCGCGGACGGATCGCAAACGAATATTGATCGGTACCAGGCGGCGGGCTATGGTCGCCCGAGATGACCCAACTCATTGCAACCAGCGTGGTACGGGGCTCGAGACAGGGCGAGTCCCACGGCGGCGTGTATCTGATCGACCTGGAGGCCGAGCGGGCGGATCAGGTGTTGGACTGGAATACGCCCGACATCGACTGGCAGGGCCGGGGCTGGGACCGCGGCCTG
>JBFGYD010000221.1:0-5016 GCA_041587615.1 Lysobacterales bacterium | reverse complement strand
TGGATCGGGGCGATGCCGGACCCGTCCAGCGCCCTCAGCTACCCAAATGCCCGCTGGCACGATTACGCGAAAAAGCCGCGCGCCGGCCGCAAGGTCGGGCACGTGACGATCAACGGTCAAGACATGGTCCAGCTCCAGGCCGAGCTGGCTCGTTTTGCGATGGCGCTGGGTAAGCAGCTCGAGTCGTCCGGGGCCGAGACCTTCACCCGCCCCGGCTGATGCGGATGGGCGGCGCGCTAGACCCGGTTACCCTCGGGCTGTTCGCCAAGCGGGTCGCCGCTCTGTGCGAGGAAATGGGGGCGGTGCTGCGCGGCAGCGCGTTTTCCCCCAACATTCGCGATCGGCTGGATTATTCGTGTGCGGTCTTCGACCCCGGCGGCGAGTTGATCGAGCAGTCCGCCGCCGTACCGGTGCACCTGGGCAGCATGGCGTTCGCGATGAGCGGCGTGACTCGAGATGTCGATTGGCGCCCGGGCCGACAGCTGGTGTTCAACGATCCGTTCAAAGGCGGCACCCATTTACCTGACGTCACAGTGGTCAGCCCCATCTTCGTCGGCGCGAAGCTGATCGGGTTTGCTGCCAACCGGGCCCATCATGCCGACATCGGCGCCGCCGTGCCGGGCTCGATGCCGCTGAGCCGCTCGCTGGCCGAAGAGGGTTGCCTGATCAGTCCCACGCTGATCCCGGAGGATCAGCCGGCGGCGCTCGACGCGCTGCTCGCCGGGTTCAGCGATCTGGCATCCTCGCGCGGAGACTTCGCTGCCCAGCTCAGCGCCAATCGGGTCGGGTGCGAACGGATCGCCACCTGGGTCGACGCGCTGGGTGGCGAGGGGTGGCGGGCGCGGGTCGGGGCGCTGGCCGCCTATGCCGAGAGCCAGGCGCGCGCGGCGATCGCGAGCATTCCCGACGGGACGTACCAATTCGCGGACCGGCTGGACGACGATGGCGCTGGCAACGGCCCGCTGCCGCTTCGGGTCAGGCTGGTGGTGGCCGGCGACACTCTGACGGCGGACTTCAGCGGCACCGCGGCGCAGGTGGCGGGCAACGTCAATTGCCCGCTGGCGGTCACCGCCGCCGGCGTCTACTTCGTGCTGCGCTGCCTGATGCCGCCCGAGGTGCCGCATTCGGGCGCGGCGCTGCGTCCGATCGAGCTGATGGTTCCCAGGGGCTGCATGCTCAATGCCGAACCGGGGGCGGCCGTTGCTGCCGGCAACGTCGAGACCAGCATGCGGGTGGTGGACACGGTCGCGGGGGCCCTGGCCCAGGCGTTCCCGGACCGGCTGCCCGCCGCCGGTCAGGGCACGATGAACAATATCGCGATGGGCGCCCGCGCGGTCGGTCGCAACTGGGATTTCTACGAAACCGTCGCCGGCGGCGGTGGCGGCGGACCGGACGCGGCGGGCGCGTCGGCCGTGCACACCCACATGACGAACACGCTGAACACGCCGATCGAGGTGATCGAGCAGACCTATCCGCTCCGGATCCGGCGCTACGCGATTCGGCGTGGCTCGGGCGGCGCCGGCCGGCACCCGGGTGGGGACGGCCTGGTGCGCGAGTTCGAGTTTCTCGATTCGATCCACGTCAGTCTGATCAGCGAACGGCGAACCACGGCGCCGTGGGGACTCGCCGGGGGCGGCAGCGGCGCGCGCGGAAAGAATCTTTTCAACGGCGAGCGGGTGGCCGGCAAGGTCGAACTTCACGCCCGGCGCGGCGACGTGCTGACCGTGATGAGTCCCGGCGGCGGTGGCTGGGGCCTTCACGACAAATTAACGCCGGACGTGCGATAATTCGGAATTCAGGGGAGGGCTGATCGAGCCGGCAAGAAATGGAAATTGCAAAAAAGCTTTGGGACATCACTCGGCGCCATCCAATCGTCCTGTTCATGCGGGGCACGCCCGATCGACCGATGTGCCAGGGGTCGCTGGACGTCATCCGCGCGCTGCGCGATTGTGAGGCGGAATTCGCCTTCGTCGACGTTCAGGAAGATCCCGAGTTGCGCGCGTTCCTGCCCAAGTATTCAGACGCCTCGGAGCTGCCACAGCTTTTTTTGAACGGCGAGTTTATCGGTGGCGCCGGGGTGGTCGTGGAGCTGCTGAACCAGGGCGAACTCCAGGGGATGGTGGCCGCGCCGCTGCTGCAGACCGCGGTCTAGCGGTCTCGCTGACCATCCGGTCAGCGAGACTAGGTGGAAGAACAAATAAGGTTTCCGCGCTACGCGCGGATCACTCGGCAGCCGCTGCCGCGGTGCTCCAGGGGATGCCTTGGCGCTGGTGCCAGCGGTTGACGATTTCGCAGAACAGGAACGCCGTCATTTCCACGTCGTAGATCGCCGAGTGGGCCTCGTCGGTACGCCATGTCCGTCCCGCCGCCTCGACCGCCCGCGACAGGACCGTCTGCCCGAACGCGAGCCCTCCCAGGGTGGCGGTGTCGAAGGTGCTGAACGGGTGAAACGGCGACCGTTTGAACCCGGTTCGTTTGATCGCGGCGTTTAGAAAGGCGATGTCGAAAGCCGGGTTGTGGCCCACCAGCACCGCGCGATTGCAGCCGGTTGAGCGCATCTGCTGGCGTACGGGCTGGCAGATCCGCTTCAGCGCCGCCTTTTCGTCAACCGCGTTGCGAAACGGGTGATCCAGATCGATGCCGGTCAGCTCGAGCGATTTGGGCTCGACGTTCGCCCCCTGGAACGGAGCGACGTGGACGCTGACGATTTCGCCCGGCGCCAGGCGCCCCTGGTCATCCATCTCGATTACGCTGGCGGCGATTTCCAGCAGCGCGTCGCGGCTGGCGTCGAAACCTCCGGGTTCGATGTCTACCACGACCGGCAAAAAGCCGCGAAAACGGCGCGCGATGGGCGACTTGGCGGAATCGGGGGACATCGACGGAGGATAGCGGAAGGCGGCGACCGACGCCACGGGCCGCGCCGGGCTTCCCTGTTAACCGGGCTAAGGCTATATTAGAAGCCGCTATTTATCGTCGACGCTGCAATATGGATACGCTGAGAGAGTTCTGGGAATTTCTGCGAGAGCGCAAGAAATACTGGCTGCTGCCCATCGTGTTGACGCTGGGCATCCTCGGTGGCCTGATCGTTCTGACCCAGGGCTCGGTGATCGCACCCTTCATCTACACGCTGTTCTGATCAGCTTCGCTGGGCGCCGCGCCCAGGGCTAGGCTGCCGGCCGGGTCCCCAGCAGGATTTCGCGCCGGCGCAGTTCCCGCAGCGTGCGGGCGCCGGCGCCGATCACCGTGGATTCGTCAGCCGCCGTGAGTTCGCCCGCGATCTGCCGCAACTGCGCCACTCCGGCCCGCTCCGGGCGCTGCTGTATCAGCGCCAGCAGGCGGGCGCTGACCGCATTGAGTTCCATGAAGTGAACGGCCTCGTCGGCGGTGCGGTAGACCACCAGATGGGTCGGCTCCGACGGCGCCTCCTGCGGCCGATAGTCGGGCCGGATGCGGTGCACCGGAAAACGGTAGCTCAACGGCCAGGCCAGCGGCGACAAGACCGGGGCGCCCTCCAGCAGGTCGCCGTCCGGATCGGCGGGTTCGTCGCCAGGCTCCGCCTCGTCGATCGACAGCGCCAGTTCGACCCATTCGTAGTGAGCGAGCTCGAGCAGAAATGGCGGATCGCCGTGGTCTTCGCCGCGGCTGGTCTCGATGAAGCGCAGAAACTCGCGCGCGAGCTGCGGAAACAGCGGCGTATGGGCTCGGTGACGGACGAAGAAATCGCGCACCAGGGCCTTCCACTCCGCATTCGGGTAGAGCTTTCTGAGCACCGGGAAGTTGTTGCTTAACAGGTCTTCTATGTTGTTGAAAAAGAGGTCGCGATAGATGCCCATGCGCCGCGATTCGATGCCTTCGGGCATCGGCACCCGTTCGGGATCGCGGATGTGGCCGGCAAACTGGAATTGAAGGGCGGCCACCCGGGAGCGGTCGCCGCGGTCGTCAGCCATGCCGCCGGCCGGGGCGCGCCGCTTGGCCGCCGCCGTGGCGGGCCTGGACGGCCCGTATTTGCGCCACTTCGCCGAGCAGCTCGGCCAGCGGCGGGAAATTGAAATCACGCTCGATCAGGGTCGGCATCGGGCCGAATAGCTCGTAGGCCCGATCCAGCAGCTCCCACACCGGATCGATGACCGCCGCCCCGTGGGTATCGACAATCAGATCGGGAGCCTCATCGTAATGGCCCGCCATATGGCAATAGGACACCCGCTCCCCGGGCAGGGCGGCCAGAAACTCGGTCGCGTCGTAGCCGTGGTTGACGCTGTTGACGTAAATGTTGTTGACGTCGAGCAGTAGCTGGCAGTCGCTGCGATCCAAGACCGCTTGGATAAACTCGATCTCCTCCATCTCCTTGCCCGGGGCGGCGTAGTAGGAGACGTTCTCGATCGCGATGGTTCGCCCGAGCAGTTCCTGGGTCCGCATAATCCGCTCGACGACGTGGTTCACGGCCGCCTCCGAGAACGGAATTGGCATCAGGTCGTACAGATGACCGTCGTCGGTGCAGTAGCTTAAGTGCTCCGAGTAGCACCGAACCTGGTGGGTGTCTAGGAACTTGCGAAGCTTGCGGAGAAAGGTCTCATCGAGCGGTGACGGACCGCCGAGCGACAGCGACAATCCGTGACAAACAAAGTCGAAACGCTCGGTATAGGATCGCAACTGACGCCCGAGAGACCCGCCCACGTTGATCCAGTTTTCCGGAGCAACCTCGAAGAAATCGATCTCAAGCGGTTGATCGAAGTTCCGCAGCGGGCCCAGCAGGGCCCGCCGCAGACCAAGACCAGCTCCGTGAACTGGATATTCCTGAAGGCTCATCAGATCAGATCAGGCAGCACCACCGCACTTGCCTTCGCCGCACTTGCCTTCTTCGCCCTTGTCGCCGCCGCAGGAACCCTCGGCGCCCTTGTCGCCGCAGGAACCCTCGGCGCCCTTGTCGCCGCAGGAGCCCTCGGCACCTTTGTCGCAGCCGCCGCAGTGGCCTTCGCCACCCTTGTCGCCGCCGCACTTGCCTTCCTCGCCTTTGTC
>JBFGYD010000220.1:0-5017 GCA_041587615.1 Lysobacterales bacterium | reverse complement strand
TAACTCTTCTTGCGCGCAGCGCAAGAAGTACGCCCGCTACTGGCACGGCCTCTTAAAGCCCACCTTCGATCATGCCTCGTCGGCTCGCAGGCCCGTGAACTCGAACTTGGTAACGTCGACGAGGCCCCGGTCGGTGATCTTGAGACTGGGGATCACCGGCAGCGCCAGAAATGCCATCTGCAGGAAGGGCTCGTCGAGCACCACTCCCAGCTCTTTACAGGCCGCCTTGAGCCGGGTGACGTCGGCGGCGATCGCCTCGGCCGGTTCCAGGCTCAACAGGCCGGCGATCGGCAGCGGCAACAGGCCCTTGACCCGACCCCCCTCGACCGCGCAGAAACCGCCGCCGGCCTCGATCAGGGTGTTGAGCGCGAACGCCATTTCGTCGCCGTCAGCGCCGATCGCCATCAGGTTGTGGGAGTCGTGGGCGACCGAGGAGGCGATCGCGCCGCGTTTGAGTCCGGTGCCGCGCACGAGCCCGAGCGCCGGGGCGCGGCCTTCGCCGTAGCGCTCGACGTTGACGATGCGCACGATGTCGTCCTGGTCGAAACGCTCGCCGTCGTAGTGCGGCTTCAGGTGATGGGTGATGATCTCGTTGTGGACCACTTCGATGACGTTGTAGCGGCCCGGTGAGAGGGCGTAGTCGAAATCGGCGGCACTGAGCGGGGCGCGCTTGATGGTATTGCCTCGTGGGGGGCGGGAACGCTCCAGCTTGCGCTCGGTGTGCGCGGCGAGATCCAGCTCGCTGACCTTGCGCCCCCCGATCAGCACCTCGGCGATATCGACCGTTTCCGGATCGTTGAGCAGCACGATGTCGGCACGCCGGCCCGGCGCGATCAGACCCAGCCGCTTCAGCCCGAAGTGCTTGGCGGCCGAAAACGTGGCGAGTCGGTAGGCGACATGAAGCGGCATTCCGAGCTCCCCGATCAGCACCTTGAGCATGTAATTGATGTGGCCCTCGTTGAAGATCTCGTACGGGTTGCGGTCGTCGGTGCACAGGAAGCACTGCGGCGAGTTGTACTCGGTGACCAGGCCGGCCAAGGTGCGCAGGTTCTTGGCCACGGAACCCTCGCGGATGATCAGCGCCATGCCTTTTTGCAGCTTTTCCCGGCCCTCCTCAGGGGTGATGGTCTCGTGGCAGTTCTGGATGCCGGCGGCGATGTAGGCGTTGAGCCATTTGCCGGTGACCATCGGGCAGTGGCCGTCCAGATTCATCCCCTCGTAGGCGTCGATCTTGTCCAGCACCTCCTCGTCGCCGTTGACGACCCCGGGGAAGTTCATCATTTCGGCCAGGCCCAGCACGTTCGGGTGGCCGCGGTAGCGGGCCATGTTTTCGAGTTTGAATTCGCCGCCGTTGGTTTCGAACCCCGGCAGCGCCGGCACGCAGGAACTGGTTTGCACGAACAGGTGCTGGTCCATCAGCTCGGCGCAGCGCAGAAACCACGAATAGCCGGTGTCGCCCATGACGTTGGTGATCTCGTGCGGGTCGCAGATCGCCGCGGTCGTGCCCAGCGGCAGGGTCAGGCGCTCGAATTCGAACGGATGCATCAACGAGGACTCGACGTGCAGGTGTCCGTCGATGAAGCCGGGCACCGCGGTCAGGCCGTCCAGGTCCCAGACCCGCTCGGCGCGGTCGTAGTCGGGGCCGACCCCGGCGATGGTCTGACCGCAGATCGCGATCCGGGTGTCCAGCACCTCACCGCAGACCAGGTCGAGCAGCTTGACGTTGGTCAGCAACAGGTCGGCCCGGCGGTCGCCCCGTGCCACGGCCAGGACCCGCGTCAGCTCCTCGCGTTCGAGACGCTGGGTTCGCTTGTCGGCCAGTCCGAGGTGCGACGTCGTTTCGGATGCCGAACTCACGCGATTTCCCCACGGCGGTCGATGACCCGCACCGCCTTGCCCTGCGAGCGCGGCACGCTGCCGGGTTCGCCAACCTTGACCACGCTGGTCACGCCGACAAACTCCTTGATTCGCCTGGTAAGTGCCTGTCCCAGCGCCGCCGCATCGTCGTCGCCGGCATCCTTGCGCTCGGCCAACACGGTCAGGCAATCGAGATTGCCCTGGCGCGAGACCTCGAGCTGGTAGTGGGCCGCCAGCTCCGGAATCTTCAGGATCTGCTCTTCGATCAGGCTCGGGAATACGTTGACCCCGCGGATGATCAGCATGTCGTCCGAGCGCCCGGTGATCTTGTCCATCCGCCGCATCGTCCGGGCGGTGCCGGGCAGCAGGCGGGTCAGATCGCGAGTGCGGTAGCGAATGATCGGCAACGCCTGCTTGGTCAGCGAGGTGAACACCAGTTCTCCCTGCTCGCCGTCGGCCAGCACGTCGCCGCTGGCGGGGTCGACGATCTCGGGATAGAAATGATCTTCCCAGATGGTCGGGCCGTCCTTGGTCTCGATGCACTCGTTGGCGACCCCCGGCCCCATGACCTCCGACAGGCCGTAGATATCGACCGCGTCCAGCCCGCAGCGCGCCTCGATCTCGGCCCGCATCGCGTCGGTCCAGGGCTCGGCGCCGAAGATGCCGACCCTGAGCGAACTCTCGGCCGGATCGAGTCCCTGGGCCTCGAAGGCATCGGCGATGTTGAGCATGTAAGACGGCGTGCACATGATGATGTCGGGTTCGAAATCGCAAATGAGCTGGACCTGGCGCTCGGTCTGGCCGCCGGACATCGGGATCACGGTGGCGCCGAGTCGCTCGGCGCCGTAGTGCGCGCCCAAGCCGCCGGTAAACAAGCCGTAGCCGTAGGCGATATGGACCTTGTCGCCGCGATCGCCCCCGCTGGCGCGGATCGAGCGCGCGCAGACGTCGGCCCAGGTGTCGATGTCCTGTTGGGTGTAACCAACGACGGTGGGTTTGCCGGTGGTGCCGCTCGAGGCATGGATGCGGACCACCCGGTCCATCGGCACGGCGAACATGCCGAACGGGTAGCTTCGCCGCAAATCCTCTTTGGTTGTAAACGGAAATTTCGCCAGATCCTCCAATGCGTTTAGATCCGATGGATGGATCCCGTGCTCGTCCCAGGCGGTTCGATAGTGCTCGACATTGTCGTAGGCGTGCTCGAGAGTCGCGCGCATCCGCTCGAGCTGCAGCGCGCCCAATTCGTCGCGACTGGCGCGTTCGATCGCGTGCAAGGGCGTGGAGGTTCTGGCGGTCATAGCGGCGTGTGGCATCCGGTTGAGGGCAGGTCGATTATCGCCCAGCGCTTCACGCCGTGCCAGCCGTGACACACCCGCGCCGATCCCTTAGGATAAGCGCGACTTGGCCCGGTTACACAGTGAGGGTAGGGCGATGATCAGACGGTGGGGTATCTTGGGGGTCTTTGGCGCGGGCGCCCTGCTACTGACCGCGGCGCTGGCCCGGGCCGAAGTTCCGGTCGACCCGATGGCGCCGACCCGCGAACTACCGGATCCGAGCCCCCACTGGGTGTGGCTTTCTGACATTGTTTTCCCGTTCATGGTCGACGGCCGGGCCTGGCTCGTCGACGCCGATTCCGGGGCCTTCCTGGGAATGCTGAACACCGGCTTCGGCTACGGCTCACTGGTCGTGCCGCCCAGCTACAAACAGCTCTATTCGCCGGAAACTTACTTTTCCCGCGGCGTGCGGGGCACACGGACCGACGTGGTCACGTTCTACGATCCCAAGACGCTGTTTCCAACCGGCGAGGTGGAAATTCCTCCGAAGCGCATTTCCGGACTGGCCACGCTGACCCACGCGGGCCTGACCGACGACGAGCGCTTCCTAATCCTTTACAACTTCACCCCGGCTCAGTCGGTCACCGTGGTCGACGTTGAGCAGCGTCGAGTAGTGGGCGAGTTCGACGCCGCCGGTTGCGCACTCGTGTTTCCGTCCGGACCGCGTCGCTTCCACATGATGTGCGCCGACGGGAGCCTGCTGACCCTGGTCCTGAATGACGCGGGCGAGGTCGTGGACCGCCGTCGTGGGGAGCCGTTTTTCGACCCCGATCAGGACCCGGTGACCGAGAAGGCGGTGCGCTGGGGCGATTCATGGGTGTTCGCATCGTTCGAGGGCTACGCGCACGTGGTGGACGTCAGCGGTGAAACCCCGAAGCCGACGGCCCGCTGGTCGCTGTTCAGCGAGGCCGAACGCGCTGACCAATGGCGCATCGGCGGATTCCAGCATCTGGCGCTGCACCGCAAAACCGGCCGCCTGTACTCGCTCGTGCACCAGGGCGGAAAAGACAGCCACAAGGATCCCGGCGGCCGGGTGCTGGTCTACGACTTGGCCAAGCAGGAACAAATCAAGCGCATTGACCTGGTCGCACCTGCCCTGGTGATCCAGGTGACCCAGGACGACGCGCCCCTGTTCCTGGCGAACCTGGAAAGCAGGCTCGACGTCTACGACGCGCAAAGCGGCGCCCACCGTCGCACCATCGAGGTTGGCCTGTCTCCGCTGACGATGCAGACCCCGCGCTGATGGACCCGGTGATTCAATACGCCATCGCAACGGGTCTGAGCCTGCTGTTCGCGCTGGCGGCGATCCACAAAATGCGTGATCCGGCCCACTTCGCCGCGGCGCTGGCCGCCTACCGGCTACTGCCGAGCGCGCTGGTGCCGCTCGCGGCCGCGCTAGTCATCGTGGTCGAGGCCGGCGCCGCGGTGGCGGTCTGGGTCGGACCGGTGACGCGTCCGGCCCTGTGGGCGATGGCCGGGCTGCTGAGCGTGTATTGGGTGGCGATCGCGATCAATTTGGCGCGCGGCCGCCGCGATATCGACTGTGGCTGCAGCGGCCCCGCGGCGCGCCAGAGCCTGTCCTTCGGTCTGCTGTTGCGCAACGGCGTGTTGATCGTGCTTGCAGCGACGGCCAGCGGCGGCAACACGGGCCGCGAGATGCTGTGGCTGGATTGGATCTCGATCGCGGCCGCGGTGGCTGCCGGCACGCTGCTTTACGCGGCGGCCAATCGACTGCTGGCCCAGGCGCCGCGGCTGGCGCTGCTGCGGAGCGGCTGATGGAAACGGCGCTGTTGGTTTCGACGCTGGTCCTGTGGGTGCTGGTCCTG
>JBFGYD010000219.1:0-5025 GCA_041587615.1 Lysobacterales bacterium | reverse complement strand
GGTGGCGGAGGTGCTCGAGGCGCTGGTCGAACACATTCCACCGCCCGGCGGCGACCCGGACGCGCCGCTGCGAGCGCTGATCATCGATTCGTGGTTCGACAATTACCTAGGCGTCGTCTCGCTGATCCGGGTCAAAGACGGCCAGCTTGGCAAGGGCGACAAGATTCGGATGATGGTGACCGGGCGCAGCTATCAGGTCGAGCGCCTCGGAGTTTTCACGCCCAAGCGAGAGGAACGCCCGCGGCTCGAGTGCGGCGAAGTCGGCTATCTGAGCGCCTCGGTCAAGGACATTGGAGGGGCCCCGGTCGGGGAGACGATCACGCTGGAAAAGCGGCGGGCGGCCGAGCCCCTGGAAGGATTTGAGGAGGTCCAGCCGCGGGTATTCGCGGGGCTTTTCCCGAGCGTGTCCGACGACTATGGCGACCTGCGCCAGGCGCTGGAAAAACTGCGTCTGAACGACGCCTCGCTGCATTTCGAGGCGGAAACTTCCGAGGCCCTCGGGTTTGGGTTTCGCTGCGGGTTTCTTGGTATGCTGCACATGGAAATCGTGCAGGAGCGACTGGAACGCGAGTATGGTTTGGAGCTGGTCACGACCGCACCCACGGTGGTCTACGAAATCGAGACCCATGATGGCGAGGTCATGCGGCTGGACAACCCGGCCCGTTTGCCGCCGGCCACCGAGGTGGCCGAAATTCGCGAGCCGATCATTCTTGGCAACATCCTGGTGCCCCACGACCATGTGGGGGCGGTGATCGGGCTGTGCGAGGAAAAGCGCGGCGTTCAACGTCACCTCAAGTACTTGGGCTCGCAGGTCTCCATTGCTTACGAGCTGCCGCTGAGCGAGGTGGTGATGGACTTCTTCGACCGGTTGAAGTCGGCCTCCCGCGGCTACGCGTCGTTTGATTACGATTTTGTGCGTTTCGATCCGGGACCGTTCGTGCGGGTGGACCTGCTGATCAACGGCGACAAGGTCGACGCGCTGTCGGTGATCGTGCATCAGGCCGCGGCCCAGCGCCGCGGGCGCGAGCTGGTGGAGACGATGCGGGAACTGATCCCGCGTCAAATGTTCGAAATTGCGATACAGGCCGCGATCGGCTCTCATATATTGGCGCGCACCACGGTCAAGGCCCTGCGCAAGAACGTGACCGCGAAATGCTACGGCGGCGACGTGACCCGCAAGCGCAAGCTGCTGGAGAAGCAGAAAGCCGGCAAGCGGCGCATGAAACAGGTGGGTAAGGTCGAAATACCCCAGGAGGCGTTTCTGGCCGTGCTGAAGGCAGAGAACAAATGAACGAGCCGTCCGGTCGCGACCGTCTCCCGCACCGCCGAGGCGCTCGCGAGTTCAACCCGAGGATCGACGACGATGCATTTTGACTTTGCCGCCCTGCTGGTAATCTTGACCGCGCTGACCGGCGGCATCTGGGCGCTGGACAGCCTGGTTTTCGCGCGTCGCCGAGTAGCGCTGGCCGCCGGCGGTCCGGCGGCGTCGGACCGGATCCCGCGGGTCAAGCAGCCGGCCCTGGTGGAATACTCGCGGTCCTTTTTTCCGGTCATCCTGATCGTCCTGCTGATCCGTTCATTCCTGGCCGAGCCGTTCCGCATACCGTCATCATCGATGCTGCCGACGCTACTGGTCGGCGACCTGATCCTGGTCAATAAGTTCGCCTACGGCATTCGACTGCCGGTGCTCGACACCAAGGTGCTCGAGATTGGTTCGCCGCAGCGCGGCGACGTGATCGTGTTTCGCTATCCGGAGGACCCCTCGCTGGACTACATCAAACGCGTGGTCGGCGTGCCGGGAGACGTGATCGAGTACCGCGACCGCACGCTGCTGCTCAACGGCGAGACGGTCATGCGCGACATGATCGGGCCGTATCAGGAGTCCGGGGGGCGGACCGTGGGCAGGCCGCAGCGCGGCATCGAGCGACTGCCGGGACACGAGCACGAGATTCTGATCACGCCGGGGCGCCATAACTCAGCGCCGCGCGATCGCTGGGTCGTCGGCGAGGGCGAGTACTTCGTTCTCGGCGACAATCGGGACAACAGCCGGGACAGCCGCTTCTGGGGCCTGGTACCGGACGAAAACCTGGTCGGCAAAGCCTTTTTCATCTGGATGCACCTAAGTCCCTCGGGACTGAACCGCATCGGCACCGTGATCGACTGAGGCCCCGCATCCGGGCTCTCGCCGCCGCGGGCCACGAGCTATCGGGAGGATTGATATGCAAAACTTTCAACGGCAACGAGGGATCACCCTGCTGGGACTGGTGCTGGTGCTTTTCGTCATCGGCTTCGCCGCGTTCGTGGGGATGAAGCTGTTTCCCGTCTACCAGGAGTATTTTTCGGTGGTGCAGGCGATGAAGAGCGTCGCCGCGCAGCCGGGCGTCAATCGCCGCCAGGCCCCGGAGATCAAGGAGATGCTGATGAAGCGGTTCTACATCAGCTACGTCGAGTCGGTTAAGAGACAGCACATCAAGGTCGTCCGCCAGCGCGACTTGAAAGTACAGATTCAGTATGAGGTTCGCCGGCCGCTAATCGGCAATCTCGACTTCGTGGCCAAGTTCGACAAAAGCGTCGAACTGAAGGGCTGATTCCGTCCGAGCGTCTTGATAGACCCCTCCGCCCTGGTGCGATCGGACCTGTTGCGGCAGGCGCTGACCCACCGCAGCGCCGGCAGCCGCAACAACGAGCGGCTCGAGTTCCTCGGCGACAGCATTCTGGATCTGGCGATTGCCGAGGAATTGTATCGACGCTTCCCCGACGCCCCGGAGGGCGATCTCAGCCGTCTGCGCGCCCGCCTGGTCAAGCGCGATACGCTGGCCAACCTCGCTCGCGAAATGAATCTGGGCGCGCGCCTGGTGCTGGGTTCGGGGGAGCGCAAGAGCGGTGGTAAGCGGCGCAAGTCGATCCTGGCCGACGCGCTCGAGGCGATCCTGGGCGCGGTTTACCTGGAGCGCGGCTTCGGGGCGTGTCAGGAGCTGGTACGCGACTGGTTCGCCAGCCGCCTGGATTCGCTGCCCCCGGTGGAAGAGCTGAAAGACCCCAAGACCCAGCTGCAGGAGTATTTGCAGGCGCGTCAGTGCGCGCTTCCGCGCTATCGTCTGATCAGGGCCGAGGGCGCGGACCACGCCCGCACCTTCCACGTGCGATGTGAAGTCGAGAGCGCCGATCTGGCGGTCGAGGGCAGCGGTTCGAGTCTGCGCCAGGCCGAGCAGGAGTGCGCCCGACTCGCGCTCGATCGGATCGAGGGCAGGGCCTGATGGGGGCGGTCCAGGGTAACGATGTCGCCGGCGAGTCGCGCTGCGGCTACGTGGCCATCGTCGGACGTCCCAACGTCGGCAAATCAACACTGATGAATCGTATGCTGGGGCGAAAGCTCAGCATTACCGCGCACAAGCCGCAGACCACTCGTCATCAGATCCTGGGAATCAAGACGGTGGCCGGCGGTCAGCTCGTTTTCATCGACACGCCCGGGGTCCACCAGAGCACGCGTCGCGCGATCGACCGCTATCTCAACCGAGTCGCGGCGGCGGTGCTGAACGACGTAGACCTGATCGTCTGGGTGGTCGAAGCGGGCCGGTTCGACGACGAGGACCGCGCCCTGGCGGTCAGGCTCGGCGCCGCGCGGCCGCCGCTGATCGTCGTGATCAACAAAATCGATCGCCTGCCTGAAAAAGAGAAACTGCTGCCCTTCGTCGACCGGTTGGCCGAGTATCGGCCGCTGGACGTGCTGATGATCTCGGCGCGCAACGGCGACGGCGTCGACGAACTGGAGCGGCGACTGCTCAAGCACTTGCCGCTGGCGCGGCCGTTTTTCGATGCCGACGAGCTGACCGATCGCAGCGAAAAGTTCATCGCCGGCGAATTCGTCCGCGAACAGCTCACCCGGCGCTTGCATCAGGAGCTGCCGTACGCGGCCACGGTCGAAATCGAGGGTTTCTCCCGCGAACCCGAGCTGCTGCGCATCGGTGCGGTGATCTGGGTTGAGCGCGAGGGTCAGAAGGGTATCGTGATCGGCAAGCAGGGACAAACCCTAAAAACCATCGGACAGGCGGCTCGCCAGTCTCTGGAGCGGTTCTTCGAGACCCAAGTCCACCTCGAGCTGTGGGTCAAGGTCAAGCAGGGTTGGTCCGACGATGCCCAGGCGCTGGAAAGCTTTGGATACCGCCAATGAGGCGAGTGGCTCTGACCCCCGGATTCGTTATCCATCGCCGGCCCTATCGCGAAACCAGCCTGCTGTTGGAGGTTTTCGCGCGCGATCACGGGCGCCTCGGCCTGCTGGCCCGCGGCGCGCGCCAGCCGCGGTCGCGCCGGGCTCAGCTGCTGCAGCCATTCGTGCCGCTGCAGCTGGGTTGGACCGGGCGGGGTGAATTACCGGTGCTGACCGGGGTCGAAACGGACGGGCCGCCGCTGCTCTCACCGCTGGACGGTCGGGCCGTGATCGCCCTGTACCTGAACGAGCTGCTGCTTCGGCTCAACGCGCGCGAGGACCCGCATCCGGCGCTTTACGATGCCTATCGGCGCGCGCTTGCCGAACTGGCAGGAGACGCGCGCCCCGACCACGCCCTGCGGCGCTTCGAGCTGACCCTGCTGGAGTCCATGGGCTACGGCCTGCAGCTGCGCCACGAGGCGCTCAGCGGCGCGCCGATTCAGGCCGGCGGCGCTTATCGCTACGTTCACGAGCAGGGCCCGGTGGCTGCCGCGGGCGGGCAGGCCGGTGTCGGCACGTCGGTGTCCGGGGCGACCCTCCTCGGGCTTGCCGGCGGGGGCCTGGAATCAACCGTGCAGCGGCGCGAGGCGCGCGCCCTGCTGCGCGGCGCGATCAAACATTATCTTGGCGGGCGTGCGCTGCGGACCCGGGAACTGCTCGAGAGTCTGAATCGGGTTCGTGGCGGTCGCGGCGCCGGTGAGAGGCAGCTATGAATCAGTCGCGGCAAGGCGGACCCGGTGGCGACGACGGGTCAACGACCAGCGGGAACCCGCTGCTGCTCGGGGTCAATATCGATCACGTCGCCACGTTGAGGCAGG
>JBFGYD010000218.1:0-5040 GCA_041587615.1 Lysobacterales bacterium | reverse complement strand
CGGTGGACGCCAATTCAAAGTCGGATCGATGCTCAGCAGCGTCTGCGGCTTCAGCCCGGCCGGGTCGAGCGGCTCGCCGCTGCGGGCATCGTATTTCGGCAGGTGAGAGTTGGCGATGACCACGACGCGGTCGCCGGCGACGGTCGCGGTGCGCGGCGATTCCAGACTCGGGTGCGCGCTGAGGATCGCGTTGGCGTAAACGCCCTTGACGCCGTCCTCGCTCAGCGTCAGGCGCACCACCCGCTGCGGTTCGATTCCGTCCTGGACCAGTATCAAGCCATCGCGATACCAGTTCATTGACTCGATGCCGCCCAGGTTGGTAGCCCCTTGGGTGATCTTGAAGGCGTCTTTCTTCGCCACGTGAACCCCGAACAGGCCCAGCACGTAGTCAGAGAAATACAGCCGTTCGCCGCTGGGATCGACGGCCAGCCCGCGGAGATTGGTGAAGGTCGGTGAGGATACGAAGCCGGTCAGTTGATCGCTGTCAGGCTCAATCCGGTAGATGCGCGACTGATCGGCGGCAAAAAGCCCGCCGTCCGGGCTTGCCGCCAGATGCCCGATCAGCCTTGGCTGGCCTTCCGGCGGCACGTCGTAGGCGCGCACGAATTTGCCGGAGCCAAGGTCGAACTTGCGGATCCCGGTGCGCCCCGCATCCTGAAATCGAATGTGCCTATAGGCCGCGCTGGCGCCGGTGGCCACCCACAGAATGCCGGCTCTGGCATCCACCGCCAGCGCAAAGATCCCCAGCAGTTCGTTCTCGTCGTCCGGGGTGATGAACGGGGTCAGCCGGCCGTCGGCGTCAGCCCGGTAGACGATGCCCTCGCTGACGCTGCCGAGCAGGTAATTCGACCGGGTCGGATCGTAGGCGATTGCTTCGAGCAGCAGGTCCTTGCGTTCGGCGGTGAACAGCGGCTCGGCCTCCCCTTTCGGGCGACC
Source organism: Lysobacterales bacterium (assembly GCA_041587615.1). Lineage (GTDB taxonomy): Bacteria > Pseudomonadota > Gammaproteobacteria > Xanthomonadales > SZUA-38 > JBFGYD01. The sequence continues at coordinate 4,104 of JBFGYD010000218.1, read as the reverse complement.
GTTAGCCTTGAAACCGTCTTGGATGAACGCGTAGACCTCGGTGCCCTTGATGTTGTCGAAGTCGGGGTCGCCGTCCATCGTGTAGCTCAGACCCTGTTTTTGAAGCTGCAGCAGAGTCGAATAAGACTCGGACTTCTTGTCCTGCATCGCGTAGGCCTCGGCCAGCCGGAAGCGGAACTGGCCTTCGTAGGGCCGCAGGCCCGTGAGGCGCAGGGTGGCCAGTTCGTAGACATCCAGGTGTTTGGCGGCGTAGGCACGGCGGGCGATTTCGACCAGGACCGGGATGCGGGTCTCCTCGACGATGACTTGCTTGATGTCGGGCCGCTCGGCCGGCTCGGCCGACTCCGGCTGCGCCGGCGCCGCGGCCGCCGCCAACAGGGCCACAAATCCGATTGCAATCCGCATGGGCTTTCTCTCTCTTATTCTTGTAAAGTTCCCGCTTTTCCGGGGTGTTGGTCGAGCGCGGTCGCCAAAAGTTCCATCAGGCGCGCCCGGGCTCCTCAAAGTAAGGTTGTTACGGAGCATTATCAATGGCGGCAGACGAGGCGAACACGCTGTGGGCCGGACGCTTTCTGGCGATCGATGAGGCCGAAGGCTGGGAATACTGTACCCGCCGCAACGCGACCGCGGTGGTCACCGTGGTCGCGGTCACGAGCGAGGGCAGGCTGCTGTTGACCGAACAATACCGCCCGCCACTCCGAGCCCGCGTGATCGAGCTGCCGGCGGGACTGGTGGGGGACGAACCCGGGCAGCGCGACGAACCGCTGACGAGGGCGGCGGCGCGCGAGTTGGAGGAGGAAACCGGCTACCGGGCCGCCCGCCTGACGCCGCTGACGGCCGGTCCGTCCTCGGCCGGCTTGAGCGACGAGCTAATCCATTTCTTCGCCGCCGAGGGCCTCAGCCGCGCGGGCGCCGGCGGGGGCGTGGACGGGGAGCGGATCGAGGTGCACGAGATCGCGGTCAACGAAGCCGTATCCTGGTTGGACGGGCGTCGCGCCACCGGCGCGCTGGTCGACTTCAAAATCTACGCCGGCCTCTACCTGCTCGGTTTTCAGCGCGGGTAGCCCGCATTTCTCAACGGCGAGCCGCCGCCAGCGCGGGCAGCTCGGCGTCGACCTGTTCCCGAGTGGCGTGGAATTCGATCTCCGGCCAGCGTTCCTCGGTCAGGCGCAGGTTGATCTTGCTCGGCGCCAGGTAGATCAGGTGGCCGTGGCCGTCGAGTCCGAGGTGCTGCTCGTTGCGGCGCGTGAACTCGCTCAGCTTCTTGCGATCCGAGCATTGCACCCAGCGCACCGTGGCAACCGCGACGTCTTCGAAAATCGCGGTGACGTGATATTCGTTCTTGAGCCGATAGGCGACGACCTCGAACTGCAGCACGCCGATCGCGCCCAGGATCAGATCGTTGCCGGCCAGCGGCTTGAAGAACTGCGTGGCGCCCTCCTCGGAAAGCTGCTGCAGGCCCTTGGCAAGCTGTTTGAGGCGCAGCGGATCGCGCAGCCGGGCGCGGCGAAAGAGCTCCGGGGCAAAGCTCGGAATGCCGGAAAAATTGAGCGCCTCCCCCTCACTGAAAGTATCCCCGATGCGGATCGTGCCGTGGTTGTGCAGGCCGACGATGTCGCCCGGGAAGGCCTGATCGACGTGGCCACGCTCCTGCGCCATGAAGGTCAGCGCGTTGGCCGATCGGATCGCCTTGTCGAGCCGCACCTGGTGCAGTTTCATGCCGGTGGTGAAGGTGCCCGAGCACACCCGCACGAACGCCACCCGGTCTCGATGGGCCGGGTCCATGTTGGCCTGGATCTTGAAACAAAAGCCGGTGAAAGCCGGTTCGGCGGGTTTGACCGCGCGCGCGTCGGCGGCGCGGGGCTGGGGGCCCGGCGCATGGGCGACGAACGCGTCCAACAGCGGGGCGACGCCAAAGTTGTTGATCGCCGAGCCGAAGAACACCGGCGTCGCCTCGCCCTTGAGGTAGGCGGCCGGGTCGAACCGGTGGCTGGCGCCCTGCACCAGCTCGATTTCCTCGCGCAGCTCGTCGGCCTGGCCCTTCAGCAGGCGGTCCAGGTCTGGGTGGTCGAGCCCGGAAATCACGGTCGCCTGCTGCTTGACGTAGTTCTTGCCGGCCTCGTACAGGTGGACCTGGTCTTCGAGGAGATGGTAAACGCCCTTCAGACGCCGTCCCATGCCGATCGGCCAGGTCACCGGCGCGCAGTCGATACTGAGCACCTCCTCGACCTCGTCGAGCAGGTCGATCGGGGCGCGGCCCTCGCGGTCGAGCTTGTTGATGAAGGTGAAAATCGGGGTCGTGCGCAGCCGGCAGACCTCCATCAGCTTGATCGTGCGCTCCTCGACCCCGCGCGCGCAGTCGATCACCATCAGCGCCGAATCCACCGCGGTCAGCGTGCGGTAGGTGTCCTCGGAAAAATCCGCGTGGCCCGGCGTATCGAGCAGGTTCACGATGCGATCGGCGTAGTGAAACTGCATCACCGAGGAGCTGACCGAAATACCACGCTCTTTTTCCAGCGCCATCCAGTCCGAGGTCGTGTGGCGGGCCGCTTTTTTGGCCTTGACCGTGCCCGCCATCTGGATCGCGCCGCCGAACAGCAGCAGTTTCTCGGTCAGCGTGGTTTTGCCGGCGTCCGGGTGGGAAATAATCGCGAACGTCCGCCGTTTTCTGATTTCGGTCTCGAGGCTCATGAGTTGCGGGGATAAAAAGGCGGCGCATTATAGCCGCGGGGCCGACGCTTTAACAGTGCGCTAGCCGCCGAATTCGAGCCATTTGCCGGCCTCCGGCGCGCGCCCGGTGGCGCTGCCGTCGGCAAACCGGAACGGGAGCGAAACCAGCTTGCCGCCGGCGTTGCGCTGGATCACGAAGTGCAGATGCGGGCCGGTCGAGAAGCCGGTGCTGCCGGCTTTACCCAGCCGCTGACCGGGGATGACCTGCTGCCCGGGTCGCACCACGACGCTTTCGAGCTGCAGGTGGGCGTAGACCGCCATCGTGCCGTCGGCATGCAGGATGCGCACGTTGTTGGCCCGCCCCCCGTAACGCTCCAAATCCAGGCCGGCCCCGAAAAAGTCCTTCTCGACGTTCATGACCACGCCACCGCGGGCGGCGTGCACCGGCGCGCCCTCCGGCATGCCGATATCGATCGCGTACTCGGATTGCTCGTCGGTGTGGGTCGCCTGGCCGCCGAACCCCTGGCCGACGAAATAACGCTCGCCCCGGCGAAAGGGCACCCGGTAGAGGTGGTCGGCATCGGGCCGCGCCCGCGAATCGCCGGGAACGCTCTGGAAGCGCAGCCGGAAGCGAAAGCCTCTGCGTTCGTCGGCGGGGCGAATCGCGACCAGGCGCTGCTCACCGTATTCGTGGATCAGGAAGCGACTCGGCAGCGCGGGATCGGCGACCACGTTTTCGGCCTCGGTGAACTCGATGTCGACCTCGACCGGCCCGTGCCAGTGATTGAAAAACCAATAACTCCGGTCCTCGGCAGGGCCCTCCTCGCGCACGCTGACCATCGGCTGTTCGTCGACCCGCACCACCCGCTCGGAAACCTCCTGTTCGGTGTCGGGCTTCTTATCGGTGAAGTGCAGAACGCCATTTTCGTCTCGGTAGCTGTAGATCCGCTTGCTCGAGCCCGGCGGCGGCGCCGCCAGCAGCGCGAAGAGCGCCAGCCACAACGCAACGGCTGCGCCGCGGGCTGAAGCGTTTCCGGATCGGGCCATGGCCCCATTATCCCTCAATCCAGACTGACGTCGATGTCGCCAGCCTGCAGATCGACGGCCAGCCTGCAGGGCCCGGCACCCTGGTCCCACGACACCTCGGCGCCAATCAACCAGGATCTCGGCGCCTCGATGGCGCGGCCCTCCACCAACAGATGCGCATCGCCGATTCCGGCATCGAGGCTCACCCTGCCCACGGTCGCCGCCGGCGCCCGAATCGCGACGTCCCCCGCCCCCATGTCGACCGAAAGACAGGTGTCCACCCCGCTGACGGTCAATTCTCCGGCGGTCATGTTCACGGCCAGGCCCCGGCTGCGGGGAACCTCGATCCTGGCCTGGACGTTGCCCTGGCGGTAACGAAAGCTGCGATCGTGACTCAGGCTTAGTCCG
>JBFGYD010000217.1:0-5072 GCA_041587615.1 Lysobacterales bacterium | reverse complement strand
GGCCGACGGCCGCCGCTTCGAACCCGGCACGCTCAACACTCTCGGGATCATCGGCCTGGACGCCAGCCTGTCGCTGTACGAGGAACTGGGGGCCGATTTTGTGCAGTCCAGGGTGCTGGAAAACAGCGCCTTTCTGATCCGCGAACTCGCCGCGCTCGGTGTCGAAATCGTCACCCCCCTCGAACCGGGCGCCCACGCCGGCATTGTCAGCTTGCGCGCCGAAACCCCGGAGCGCACCCGCGAGCTTTACCGCTCGCTGCGCGCCGGCGGCGTATTGAGCGCGATGCGCGGCGGCAACCTGCGGCTGTCGCCCCACTACCACAACTCGACCGCACAACTCGGCGCCACGGTGCAACGGCTCGGCGAAACCTTGCGCCGGCGGTGAGTCTCGGCCTAGATTAGGCGAGCTTGTTAGGTGAGCTGGTGTCGGTGATGCTTGGTACCCCTCGCTGGATTAGGCCTCTCATCCCCCTCCTGGCGCTGGTGCTGGGCGGCTGCGCCGCCAACCGGACGCCCGATCTGGCGCGGCTCTACGGCAGCGCCCGAAACGCTCCCGACCAGCCACCCGTGATTCTGATCCACGGAATTTTGGGCTCACGGCTGCGCACTGAGGGCGGTATTGAAATCTGGACCGGGCGCCTGTCGAAACTCCTGTTCAGCGACTACCAGGACCTGGCCCTGCGGCTCGACCCGGAGACGCTCGAGCCGCTACCGGACGCGATGCAGCCGTTCGCGATCACCGACCGCGCCGCCGGCACCGATTTTTACGGCCGCATTATCTCGACCCTGGAAACCGCCGGGGGCTACATCCAAGGACAACCCGGAACCGCCGCCGCCGGCGAGCGCCGCTACTACATTTTTTTGTACGACTGGCGCCTTGACAACGTCCACAACGCCGCTCGCCTGGATGAGCTGATCAACCAGATTCGCACCGATTACGGCGACCCCGGGCTGATGGTGGACATCGTGGCCCATAGCATGGGCGGACTGATGACCCGTTATTTCCTCCGCTACGGGCCGGTCGACGTGCTCGACGACAACGAGTTTCCAGTCAACCTCTGGGGACGCAGCCGCGTGCGGCGGGTCGTGCTGCTCGGAACCCCCAATCTGGGATCGGTCGGTTCGGTCCAGGCGTTCCTGGACGGGGTGCCGCTGGCGTTCGGCCGCATCCGGACCGAGGTGCTGGCCACGATGCCGAGCGTCTACCAGCTGTTTCCGCATCCGTTGATAGAGGACTGGCTCGTGACCACCGCCGGTAAATCGCTCGACCGCGATTTGTTCGAGGCCCGGGTTTGGCGACGCTTTCGCTGGTCAGTGTACGACCCGGTGGTTCAGGCGCGCATCAGCAAGGCGTTCGAGGATCCGACCGAAGCGCGCGCTTACATCGACACGCTGCAGCGGTTTTTCGAAAAACACATCGAGCGAGCGCGCCGCTTCGTCTGGTCGTTAACGGTGCCGCTGGACGAAACCCCGTGGCAGCTCATCGTGTTAGGGGGCGACTGTGAGATGACGCCGGCGAGGATCGTGGTCGAGGAAGTGAACGGTGAATCGATCATCCGCCTGCACCCCGATGAAATCCGGAATCCGGTTCCCGGCGTGGACTACGACGCGCTGATGCTGGAGCCTGGCGACGGCACCGTAACCAAGGCTTCACTGCTGGCGCGCAATTCGCTCGATCCCACCGTAGCGCGCCACGAGTACATCTTTTTTCCGCTCGATTATTCGTTTTTCATCTGCGAGTCCCACGACCAGCTGACCGGCAACATCACTTTTCAGGACAACCTTTTGCATGTGCTGCTGAGCCGCTGAATTGCCGGATTATCGGAGACTCGGGCCGACACCAAGGTTCCTCCGGCGGCTGGCACCGAGGTTGCCTTATGCAAACAGTTGATTGATCCGGCACGGCAATTACGCCACGTTCAGTGAAACTCATGCAATATCCGGGCTAGAATGTAACACCTGGGGTAAAAAGGATGGACGAGCCTTGCGCATTGCCTACTTAGAGGATGATCAGGACCAGGCCGACGTCATTCGGGTCTGGGTCGAGGACGCCGGTCACGAGGTCTCCTGGTTCGAGCGTGGCTCGGAGCTGATCAACGCCATTCGCAGCGATCGCTTCGACATGGTGCTGCTGGACTGGCAGGTGCCCGAGATGGACGGGTACTCCGTGTTGCGTTGGATCCGGCAGAACGTCGACGACAAGCTCCCGGTGATCTTCCTGACCCAGCGCGACGCCGAAGAAGACGTCGTCAAGGCCCTGGAAAGCGGCGCGGACGACTACCTGACCAAGCCGCTGAGCCCGCCGGTGACTTTGGCGCGAATCGACGCCGTGGCCCGCCGCAGCGGCATCGAGCTGACCGATTCACCCTCGCACCAGAGTATCGGCCCGATCGAGTTCAATACAGATCGGGAGCAGATGCTGCTCAACGGCGAGCGAGTGTCGCTGACCCGGCGCGAGTTTTCATTGGCCGTGTATCTTTTGCGCAGCCTCGGGCGGATCATCCCGCGCGAAGTTCTGCTCAAGGAGATCTGGGGCCTGAACGCGCGGGTCGTGACCCGCACCCTGGACACCCACATCAGCCGCCTGCGCAAGAAGCTCAAGCTGACCGAGGACGCCGGCTGGAGCCTGAAGAGCATTTACCACCACGGGTACCGGCTGGAGCGACTCGACCACGACGCGGACTAATGGAATAAAGCGCGCAGTGGAAGAACCCAGACAATTCAAGGTCTGCGTCCTGGGGGATGCCGCGGTCGGGAAGAGTAGTCTGATTTCGGCCTTCGTCGGCCGTTCGTTCGAATCCGGTCCGCGGGTTCGTTCCGGGGCGCAAGTGGAACTCGGCCGCGCTACCGGACCGAGCGGCCCCTGCGAGCTGGCGTTATGGGACATCCTGTGCGCCGACGGCGGTTTCGCCCTCGATACCCCTTACCTAACCGGCATGCACGGTTACGTCATCGTGTGCGATCGCACCCGGCGGCCAACCCTGACCGGGGCCACCGCCTTGCGCGCTCGAGTGGAGGAGCAGTTCGGCGCCTTGCCCTTGGTCCTGGCAATCAACAAGTCGGACCGCAACGCCGACTCGGAAATCGGTCAAGCGGACCTGGATCGGCTCGCCCGCTCAGGCCTGCCGACCCTCGAGACCGCCGCCACCGGCGGTATCAACGTGGCCGAGACCTTCGCCACCCTGGTCTCGGCGCTGCAGCCTGGCTAGTCTCAGGATGGACGGGAAACCCGCACCAGACCCCGCCGGCGCGACCGGACTGCCGGCCTCGATCGAACTCACCGATGCCGCGGGACCGCTGCTGATCCACGTGGACGCGGCGTTTCAAATCATCGACTGGCGCGGCGATCCCGAGGTTTACGACCTCAAGCTCGAGCGCGGTCGAGACGCGCGGCGCGAACTGAAGTTTCTGATTGGCCTCAGCACCGAGCTTGCGCTTGACCTGCCGATGCTGTGGATCCGCGGCAATTGCCCGATCCACTGTCATGTGATCCCACTGCGGCGGGAGTCCGAGGCCCAGATCCTGATTCTCGACGGCAACGTCACCGATCTGGCCGACCGCAAGCTTCGCCGTCAGCTGGAAAAGCTCGACATTCTCGAATACCGGCTGTCGCAGCGCGAGCACGAGCTGCACGACGCCAAACGCGACGCGGCCCGCGCCAGCGAACTCAAGAGCCGCTTCATATCGAGCATGTCGCACGAGTTTCGGACCCCGGTAACCTCGGTGCTGGGCTACTGCGACTTGCTGGAAAAGCAATACGGGCGGGACGATCGCCGGCTGCAGGGCATCCGGCGCTCCGCCAACCACCTGCTGTCGCTGGTCGAAAACCTGCTCGAACACGGACGGGTCGTCGCCGACCGGATCGAGCCGGTCGAGGAAGCGGTCCACCTGCGCCGGATGTTCGAATCTATCTATCTGATGTTCGAACCACTGGCAGCCCAGAAAGAGCTGAAATTCACGATCGACGAGCGCGAGTGCGAGGCCGAGGAAATCCTGACCGACCCGGTACGTCTGCGCCAGATCATCGTCAATCTGATCTCCAATGCGCTGCGCTACACCAAGGCCGGGAGCGTCAAGGTGGCCTGGTCGCAGCGCAACGAGCGGTTGCGGTTCACCGTGACCGATACCGGACCCGGCATTCCAGAGGACCAGCGGGAGCACATTTTTCAGGCCTTCTCGAGTCTCGAGGATGAACACACGCGGGCCCAGGGACTCGGGCTGGGCCTGTCGATCAGCCAGCACCTGGCGACAGTGCTCGGCGGCGAGATCATGCTCGAGTCGACCCCGGGCAAAGGTTCTACCTTCGGCGCCGACGTGCGTGCTCCTGCCGCTCAGCCGTCGGTCGCGTCGGCGGCAACGGCAACCGCCTCGGGCCAGCGCCGCATCCTGGTGGTCGAAGACGACATGGACGTGCGCGAGTTCCTCGCCGTGATTCTCAGCGATTTCGGCTTTTCAGCCACCCTGGCGATGAACGGGCAGCAGGCGCTCGATAAGCTCCAAGGCGGCGGGGTCGACATCCTGCTGACCGATTTCAACCTGACCGATTTCAGCGGCGACAGCTTCATGCGCCAGGCGCGCGCCGCAATCCCAGACCTGCCGATGATTGCGATGAGCGCCTCCAACGCAGAGGCCGACCGGACGCTGGCGTTCGAGGCGGGCTGCAGCGCGTATCTGATCAAACCGTTCGATTTGGACATGCTGCTGAAAGAACTTCAGCGCGCGCTCGGCGATGGCTGAATTATCGGCTCAAGCCCAGGCCCTGCTGCGCTCGCAGCGGCGAAGATACCTGGCTCGCCTGCCGCGCAAGGCGGACGAGCTGGAGGCACTGTGGGCACTGGTTCCCGAGGCCGGGCCGGCGAATTTTCTGGAAGCGGTGCATCGCCTGGCCGGCTCCGCCGGGCTCCACGGACTGGATCGGATCCAGGCCTCGGCGGCCAGTCTCGAAGCCGAACTGAAGACGCATCTGGGCGAACCCGAGCGTTACGAAACCGAGGTCAGGGCGCTGATCGCGAGTCTATTGGATAGCGGCGAGGGAGTGAGTTAGCTAATTGTCGATGAGCGGCCATCCATGG
>JBFGYD010000216.1:0-5093 GCA_041587615.1 Lysobacterales bacterium | reverse complement strand
TTTTCGAACGTAATGAAGCGCTGGGCGGCTGCGTCCAGGGTCAGGATACGGCGGTCGAACTTGCGCACGTTGTTGATCACCGGGATCTGCCAGTGCAGACCGGGTTCGAAGTCGGTTGCCACGATCTCGCCGAGGCGGAACTTGGCCGCGTACTCGATTTCCGACACCGTGAACGCGGACAGGTAGATCAGAATAGCGACCAGCGCCGCAACGATCAGTCCAAAGCCTCTCATTTATCGTTCCTCCCTGCCGCGGCGGCCGACCGGTCGCCCGCCCAGTTCATCGGTGGCGATGGTTCTCGCACCCGTCCCGTCATCGGCACCGGTGGCGGTCCGGCGCAGCGCCGGGGCCGTGGAGCGCATCAGTTCATCGAGCGGCAGGTACATCACGTTGTTGCCGCCCTCGACGTTGACCAGAACCTTGGACGCGTTTCCGAGTACCGATTCCATTGCTTCCAGGTAAAGCCGCTGACGAGTCACCTCGGGGGCCTTGACGTATTCGGCCAGCAGCAGATTGAAGCGCTGGGATTCCCCTTCGGCGCGGGCGATCATCGAGGCTTTGTAGGCCTCGGCCTCCTGGACGATGCGCGCCGCCTGGCCGCGGGCCTCCGGCACCACGCTGTTGGCGTAGGCCTCGGCCTCGTTCTTCGACCGCTCCTTGTCCTCGCGGGCCTTGATCGCGTCATCGAACGCGTCCTTGACCTCGCGCGGCGGGCGCACGTCCTGCAGGTTGACCGCGGTTAGTTCGAGACCGGTCTGGTAGCCGTCCAGGATGTCCTGCAGGATCTGGCGGATCTGGACCGCGATCTCGGCGCGGCCTTCCAGCAGCACGAAGTCCATCGGGTTGTCGCCGATCACCTGGCGCATCGCGCTCTCGGAGGTCTGGCGCATCGTCTCCTCGGGGTCCTGCACCTTGAACAGGAAGTCTTCGGCGCTCTTGACCCGGAACTGAACCGCCAGGTTGACCCCGACGATGTTTTCGTCGCGGGTCAGCATCGACGCCTCGGTCACCTCGGAGCGGATCTGATTGACGTCCACCCGGTAGACGTAGTCGAACGGCCGCGGCAGCGCGAAATTCGGTCCCGGCTGCATCGTCTTGACGTGCTTGCCGAAGCGCAGCACCACGCCCCGCTCCGGCTGGTCGATGATGTAGAACGAATCGATGACCAGCCAGACGACCACCAGCAGCAGCACGAGCAGCGAAAGGCCGGAGCCGCCCTTCCCTTTCGGCGAGCGGGAACGCTTGCCGCCGAACAGACCGCCGAGGCGGTCCTGTATTTTGCGAAAGACCTCGTCCAGGTCCGGCGGCTGATCGCCTCCGGATTTCCAAGGATCCTTGCCGTTTCCAGGTTCATTCCAAGCCATAATGATTCCTCTGTCCCGCGCCTGCGGGCGCGAGACTAGTGAAGATAAACTTTAATATAGTAGCACTCGGACACTTTCCGCCGACATCAGTTCTGGGCGCGCCGGAGCGTCGGTTCCTGCACTGGCGGGTCGAGCGCCGCGATCAGGGCAGCCGGAGCGTCCGGGTCGCGCGCCAGGACCGTCAGCTCGCGCGGCGAGAGCTCGACTTTCAGCGACCATCCGCCCTCTGGCATCGGCTTTTCCTCGCGCACCGCGCCGAGTTCGAACAAACGCCCGCGAAAGCGCCCGGCCGAAGCCGGCAGTTCGATCCACGCGCGCACCCAGTCGTCGGAGAGCTGCCGGTGGATCAACTCGCGCAGCTCGTCCAAGCCTTCGCCGGTGCGCGCCGAGATCCAGGCTTGTGCCGGCCCGCCGCTGTGACCCAGGCGCACCCGCGGCGACTGCCCGTTCAAATCGATCTTGTTGTAAACGATCAGTTGCGGCACCCGATCGGCCCCGATTTCGCGCAGCACCTCTTGCACTTCGTGGATCCGCTGCTCGCGTCCCGGCTCGGCGGCGTCGACCACGTGGATCAGCAGATCTGACTCCCGGGTTTCCTCCAGGGTCGACTTGAACGCCGCGATCAGCTCGTGCGGCAGATGGCGGATGAAGCCGACGGTATCGGCGGCCAGCACGGTCCGCCCGCCGAGATCGCGAATCCGCCTCAAAGTCGGATCCAGGGTCGCGAAGAGCTGATCGGCGGCGTAGACCTCGGCTTCGGTCAGCGCGTTGAACAGGGTCGATTTGCCGGCGTTGGTGTAGCCGACCAGCGACACCACCGGCACCGCCCGGCGCTTGCGGGACCGTCGCCCCTGGGCGCGCTGAAGCCCCAATTTGTGCAGTTTTCGGCGCAGCGTCTTGACCCGATCGTTGAGCAGCCGGCGGTCGGTTTCGAGCTGGGTCTCACCGGGTCCGCGCAAGCCGATACCGCCCTTCTGACGCTCCAGGTGAGTCCAACCCCTGACCAGGCGGGTCGCCAGGTGGCGCAGCTGCGCCAGTTCGACCTGCAGCTTGCCCTCGTGGGAGCGCGCGCGCTGGGCAAAGATGTCCAAAATCAGGGTGGTGCGGTCGTGCACCCGGCAGGCCAGCCGGCGCTCCAGGTTGCGCTCCTGGATCGGGCTCAGCGGATGATTGAACAACACCAGATCGGCGCCGGTGGCGGCCAGCTCCGCGGCGATCTCATCCACTTTGCCGCGACCCACCAGTAGCGCCGGATCGGGGCTCTGACGCGGCGCGCGCACCACCCCTGCCACCTCGGCCCCGGCCGATCGCGACAGTTCCTTGAATTCTTCGAGCCCCTCGCGCGAGGCGCTCGAGCTGAATTCCGGGTGGATCAGCAGGGCGCGGTCGCCCCGGCCGCGGGGTTCAATCATGACGCGTGAAATCGAGAGGACGCAGCGGGCTCATCCGCGCACACCACGACGGCTCGGTTGCGCACCGAGCCCGGCAGCTGGGCGTTCGAACATGGGGCAATGCTAGTCGTCTTCGTTCTCGGGCAGCTTGACGTTGCGCGAAGGGACCACGGTAGAGATCGCGTGCTTGTAGATCATCTGGCTGACCGCGTTGCGCAGCACCACGACGAATTGATCAAACGATTCGATCTGGCCCTGCAACTTGATGCCGTTGACCAGATAAATCGACACCGGAATCCGCTCGCGACGGAGTACGTTCAGGAAGGGCTCTTGCAAGGAATGGCCTTTGGACATGGGCTTGCTCCGATTATTCTTATTGAGATTTCTTCCGTGAGCAGGCAACGGCGCGCTGCCCTCCCCGCATACCAGTTAAGCATGATCCCGTCCTGTTGATCACCATGGATAGTACCACATACCTCAGCGCAAAAAGCGCTCCACCGATCGGGCGATCGCGGCCACCGCGCCGTCCGCGCTCGGGTCCAGCCGTTGTGCCGCACCAACCCGGCGCAGCCACGTGAGCTGGCGTTTGGCGAGCTGCCGGCTGGCGGCGATCGCCTCGGCCCGCATCTGCTCGCGGTCGCTGCACCCCTCCAGATGACGCCAGACTTGGCGGTAACCGACGGCGCGCATCGAGGGAAGATCGGCGCTCATGCGCTGATCGCGCTTCAAGTCCGCCACCTCGGCGACCAGGCCCAGGTCGAGCATGCCGTCGAATCGTTGCTCGATTCGCCGGTGCAGCACCGTTCGATCTGTGGGCGAGACGATCAGTTTCAAGTAGCGGGCGGGAAATTTTGCGCCGCCGCGGGCCTGTAACTCAGAGATCGGCACGCCGGTGAGTCGCTGCACCTCGAGCGCGCGCTGAATCCGCTGGGGATCGTTCGGATGTATGCGCCTCGCCGCTTTTGGGTCGAGTTCGGCCAGCCGGTGGTGCAGCGCCTCCCAACCGTGCTCGCGGGCCTCGCGCTCGAGGCGCCGGCGCACGCCGGGATCGGCCGCCGGCAGCGGCGAGAGGCCGCGGGTCAGGGCGCGAAAATAAAGCATCGTGCCGCCGACCAGCAGCGCGCTGCGGCCGGCCGCGTGAATTTCGTGGATCGCGGCGCCCGCGTCTTGCAGAAACTCCGCCGCCGAATAGCTCTCCCACGGATCGCGGATATCGATCAGCCGATGCGGCACCCGGCGCAGCACCTCGGGCTCCGGCTTGGCCGTGCCGATATTCATTTGGCGAAAGACCTGCGCCGAGTCGACGCTGACGACGTCGAGCGGAAACCGCTGCACCAGCTCGAGCGCCAGTGCGGTCTTGCCGGCCGCGGTTGGGCCCATCAGCAGCACGACCCGTGGCTCGTCCTCGAGCGCGTCCAGGGCGCCGTCTGGTTCAACGCGGTGCATCACTCGGGCGGGTGCGTATCCGGACTGGGCACATCAACGCAAAGACGCCATGGCGCGGGGACGCAAAGAAACATCTTGAAAGTCCTCTGTTTTGCGCCTTTGCGTTTCTTCTCGCAGATTTCACCGCGCGGCGGCCCGATCGACGGCCTACCGCCCGCGCAGAAACAGGCGGTCGAGTTCGCCCATGTTCAGTTGCACCCAGGTGGGACGCCCGTGGTTGCACTGACCGCTGCGCTCGGTGCGTTCCATGTCCCGCAGCAGCGCGTTCATCTCGGTCACGGTAAGCCGGCGGTTGGCGCGCACCGAACCGTGACACGCCATCGTCGACAGTACCCGGTTGAATTCCTCCCGCAGGCGGCGGCTGCTGCCCTCGGACAGGATGTCGGCGATCACGTCGCGCACCAGTTTCCCGGCGTCGGCCTGTTCCAGCACCGTCGGCACCTTGCGCACGCGCACCGATTCGCGCCCCAGCCGATCGACCTCGAAGCCGAGTTCGGCGAAGGTCTCCGAGTGCGCCTCGGCGCAGTCCGCCTCGGCTTCGCTGACCGGGACATTGACCGGTACCAGCAGCGTCTGTGATCGGATGCCCTCGGCCGCCATCGAGCGCTTCAGACGCTCGTAGGTGATGCGTTCGTGGGCCGCGTGGGCATCGACCAGGATCAGCCCGCTGGCGTTTTGGGCCACGATATAGACCCCGTGGAGTTGGGCCAGCGCGTAGCCCAGCGGCGGCGCGTCCTCCGAATCCTCGGGCAGCGGCGGCGGCTCGTCGCCCGACGCCGGTCCATACAACGCCGCCTGATCGGCCACCGAGTCGCGACTTCGCGCCAGCGGTATTCCGCCCTGCCATCGACCGCCCGGCGGCTCCGCGCCGTCGGCCGGCGCGGCGAGCGGG
>JBFGYD010000215.1:0-5106 GCA_041587615.1 Lysobacterales bacterium | reverse complement strand
CCGGACCAGGAAAAAGAGGCCAAAGCCAAGACTGACCAATATGGCGAACATGACCACGAGGATGAGGATGTCGAGCATATCGCCTACCCCGGCAGGAATGGGCGCCCATCGCAACAGTGTGGGCGGCTGATGTCAAGGACCGCCCACATCAAGCTGACCGTCGACCTGGATGCCGAGGAGATCCCGGTACGGATCCAGTGGGAGGCGACCGAGTCGCGCGAGCGGGGCCCGAAGAGCTGCGACTCGATGATGCTGTCGCTTTTCGACGGCGCGACCAAGACCACCGCGGCAATCGACCTGTGGACCAAGGACACCAGCGTGGCGGACCTGAATCTGTATTTCTACCAGGTGTTTCACAAGATGGCCGACACCTATCAGCGCGCCACCCGCAATGAAGAGATGGCCAATCAGATTCACGAATTCGGCAACGGCTTCGGGGCCAGCCTGGGACTCGCTCCGGGGCCAGCCCCAGGGACGCGTTCCGGCCCTCGTGAGGAGCGGTAGATGAGCGTTTCGATTGTCCCCACTCTCAGAGTGCTCAAACCGACGTTTCTGATCGTCGGGGGCGGTCTGGCCGGGCTGGTCCTGGGCTATTGGGTCAACGTGCTCTTTTTCCCCGGGTTGACCCCGACCCAGCCAATCGAGTTCAGCCACAAGATTCACGCCGGCGACAACGAGATACCGTGCCAGTACTGCCACATCTATGCGCGCCGATCGACCTCGGCCGGCGTACCGAGCGTCGCCAAGTGCGTCGGCTGTCACGAGAACGTGGCCGCCGACAAGCCGCAGATCAGACTGGTCATGAACTACTGGAACAACCAAGAGCCGATCCCGTGGGTCAAGGTCCACGACCTGCCCGATTTCGTGCATTTCCCGCACAAGCGCCACGTGGCGGCCGAGATCGAATGTCAGACCTGTCACGGGCCGGTCGAAACGATGGAGGTAGTTACCCGTATCGCGCCGCTGCAGATGGGCTGGTGTCTGGAGTGCCATCGCGCCGAAAACGTGGTGCACGGCACCGACTGCTGGACCTGCCACAAGTGACGGCGCGCTGACGCCCCGGATGAAGAAGGGCCTGTGATGGCAAACATAGACCGCAGAGACTTTCTCAAACTGATCGGCGCCGGGGGCGTGGGCGCCGGCGCCGGGTTCCTGCTGGCCGATTCGATCAAACACCCGGTCGAGCACCTGATCCCGTACCCGGTGCCGCCGGAAGAATACAGTCCGGGCATCGTGACCTGGTACAACAGCGTGTGCGGCATGTGTTCGGCCGGCTGCGGCATTTCGGTGCGCATCCGCGAGGGGCGGGCCAAGAAAATCGAGGGCAATCCGCTCCACCCGGTCAGCCAGGGTGCGCTGTGCGCGCTCGGCCAGGCCGGCCTGCAGGTTCTCTACAATCCCGACCGGATCACCGGGCCACTGCAGGTCTCCGGAGAGCGCGGCGCGGGCACTTTCGCCGAGCTCACCTGGGACGACGCGCTCCGGTCCGCCGCCGGGCGGCTGGCGCCGCTGGTCGAGAGCGGCCGCGGCGACCGGGTCTGGATGCTGTCATCGGGCGGCGGCGGCCACCTGGGGCGGCTCCAGCGCGAATTCATGGACGCGCTCGGCTCGCAGAACCTGGTTCGGTACGACTTTGCCCACCCGCAAACGCTTTACGCGGCCAACCGCCGCTTTTTCGGCGAGGACGCGCTGCCCTATTACGACCTGAAGAACTGCGACTATCTGCTGTCGTTCGGGGCCGACTACCTCGGTACGTGGATCTCCCCGGTGCTGCACAGCCTGGGATTCGGGCACAGCCGCCAGGGCACCGAGGGGAGCCGCGGCCGTTTCGTGCAGATCGAGCCGCGCCTGTCACTGACCGGCGCCAGCGCGGACGAGTGGATTCCGGCGCGCCCCGGCACCGAAGGCCTGCTGGCCCTGGGCCTGGCCCATCAGCTGGTGGCCGGCGGCGCCTACGAGGGACCGGATGCCGATGCCTGGAACGCGACGCTGGCGTCCTACGGGAGCGCGCGGGTGGCCGCCGAGACCGGCGTGCCCGAGGACACGGTCAAGCGCCTGGCCGATGCGTTTGCGCACCATCACAGCGCGCTGGCAATCGGTGGCGGCGCGGCGGCGAGCCACCGCAACGGCGTCGACACGCTGGTCGCGGTCAACGCGCTCAATTATCTGGCCGGCAACATCGGTAAGCCGGGCGGGCTGGTGTTCAATCCGGCCCCGGCCGCCGGCGGCTCCCCGGGACAGGAGGGCTATCGTGGCGCGCTCGCGCTGATCGAAGCGGCCGGTCGCAGCGAGGTCGAGGTACTGATCCTGAGCGACGCCAATCCGCTCTATTCGTTGCCGGCGGCGGCCGGATTCGAGGCCGCTCTCCAGCAGATCCCGCTGGTGTTAAGCCTGTCCAGCTTCATGGACGAAACCACCGCGCGGGCCGACCTGATCCTGCCCAGTCACACCTACCTCGAAAGCTGGGGCGACGACTTTCCCGAGCCCGGGGTCGGTTTCCCGGTTGGCGCGGTGTCGCAGCCGGTGGTGGCGCCGCTTTACAACACGCGCGCGAGCGGAGACACGCTGCTGGCCCTGGCCCAGCAGAGCGGCGCACTGCTGCCTTGGGCGAGCATGGAGGAGCGGGTCAAGGACGGCTGGCGGGCGATCCACGCGCGCGGAAGCTGGGAAGACGAGCCCGAACTTCAGGATTTCGACGGCTTCTGGACCGCGTTGCTGGAATCCGGAGTTTGGGGCGAGACGGCGCACCGCGAGCACACCGGGTTCAGTCCGGCGCCGGAGGTGATCGATGGGATCGGAATGCCGTCCGCTGAGTTCAGCGGCGCCGCCCAGAGCTATCCGTTCGTCCTCCATCCGTACCTGTCACAGACGTTCAACGACGGCCGCGGCGCCAACCTGCCGTGGATGCAGGAACTGGCCGACCCGATGACCGCGGTCGTCTATGGCTGCTGGGTCGAGGTCAATCCGAAGACGGCCGCCAGGCTCGGTTTGAGCGAGGGCGACGTGGTCGAGGTGGCCTCCCCCCATGGGCAGATCCGAGCGCCGGTGTTCGTCTATCCCGCGATCATGCCGGACGTGGTCGCGATGCCGATCGGCCAGGGGCACACCGAATACGGGCGCTACGCCAAGGGCCGCGGCGCCAACCCGATCCAGATCCTGACCCCGGAAATGGAGCCGGAGTCAGGCGCGCTCGCCTGGGCAGGAACCCGGGTTCAGCTGACCAAAACCGGGGAGCGCGCCAAGCTGGTCCACACCGGCGGCGAGTCCCGCCAGCTCGGCCGCAACATCATCCAAACCGAGGGCGCCGGCGACGTCACGCACGCCGGCGGTCCGGCCATTCCGATCAAGGTGGTGCCGTCATGAATTTCCTGGACCGCTTCCGCGACGGCTGGCGGACCTACCGCAAGCCCGGTTATTACGACGGATACGATTACCACTGGGCGATGACTATCGACCTGGACCGCTGCACCGGCTGTGAGGCCTGCGTGACCGCGTGCCAGGCCGAGAACAACCTGCCGATCGTCGGCGAACGGGAGCTGGCCCGCGGACGGGAGATTCGCTGGATTCGGATCGAGCGCTACTGGGAGGGCGAGTATCCGAACGTCAAGCTCGGCTTCATTCCGCTGCTGTGCCAGCACTGCGATCAGGCGCCCTGTGAAACGGTCTGTCCGGTCGCGGCGACCTATCACAACCCTGACGGCCTCAACGCCCAGGTCTACAATCGCTGCATCGGTACGCGCTCGTGCGCGGTGTATTGCCCGTACGAGGTACGCTACTTCAATTACTACGATCATCGCTGGGACCCGCCCCTGGAGCAGCAGCTCAATCCCGACGTCTCGGTGCGCGGCAAGGGGGTCATGGAGAAGTGCACCTTCTGCATCCAGCGCATCCGCCAGGCCAAGGACACGGCCAAGGACGAAGGCGAGCGCCGAGTCCGCGACGGCGAGGTGCAGCCGGCCTGCGTTCAGACCTGTCCGACCCGAGCGCTCACGTTCGGCGACAGCAACGATCCGGACAGCGCGGTGTCCCGCAAAATGGCCGACCCGCGCGGCTACAAGGTGCTGGAGGAACTCAACGCCCACCCGTCCGTGGTCTATTTAAAAAAGGTGAAAGCCGGCGATGCAGGCTAAAGGCTCCGAATTGACCTACGCCGATGTCAACAACGACATCGTCCGTTCGCTGACCGTCACCACCCGCAAGTACTACATCACGCTCGCGATCTCGGTGACGGTGACGCTGGGGTGTCTGGCGTTCCCGTGGTTTTACCAGCTCTACTACGGGATCGGCGCGACCGGGTTGAACCACCCCGCCGTGTGGGGCACTTATCTTGCCAGTTTCATCTTCTGGATCGGGCTGAGCCACTCGGGCACCCTGCTTTCGTGCGTCCTGCACATCACCCAGAGTTCCTGGCGCAAGGCGATGTACCGCAGCGCCGAGGCGATGACGCTGTTCTCGCTGATGGTGGCCGCGGTGCAGGTGTTCGTGCACGTCGGCCGGCCGTGGTTCGTTCACTGGGCCGTGCCCTACCCGAACCAGATGGGCCTGTGGCCGAACTTCCGCTCGCCGCTGATGTTCGACGTGATGGCGATCAGCACTTACCTGACCGGCAGCACGATCTTCATCTACATGGGCTCGATTCCCGATTTCGCCGCGGTTCGGGACCGCACCACCGGCTGGCGTCACCACATGTACCGGCTGGCGTCGCTGGGCTGGCGCGGCACTGACACCGAGTGGCACCGGCTACACTGGGCCTACACTTTCCTGGCGGTGCTGATCATTCCGTTGGCGGTGTCGGTGCACTCCATCGTGTCCTGGGATTTCGCGATGTCGATCGTGCCCGCGCTGCACCAGACGATCTTCGCGCCGTATTTCGTCGTCGGCGCGATCTATTCGGGCACGGCCGGCATCGTGACTGTCATGTTCGTACTCAGAAAATACATGCGTTTCGAGCAATACATCACCGAGGTGCATTTCGACAACCTCGGCAAGCTTCTGCTCGTGCTGTCGCTCATATGGAGCTACATCAATATCGTCGAGCTGTTCACGGGCTGGTACAGCGGCACGTCCTTCGAATACGAACAGCTGGAGTACAAGTTGTTCGGTTTT
>JBFGYD010000214.1:0-5120 GCA_041587615.1 Lysobacterales bacterium | reverse complement strand
GCGCGTCGCGGGCGAACCCGGGATAGGAGGTCGCCACGTTGGCCGCGCCCCTGACGATCGTTTCGCCGTCGCCCATCAGTCCGGCCAGCGCGAGCGACATCGCGCAGCGATGATCGCCGGCGGCGTCGACCTCGGCTCCGCCGAGACGGCGGCGGCCGCGAATGACCGCACCGTCAGGGCGCTCCTCGACGTCGGCCCCCAGACAAGCCAGCGCGCGGCACATCACGGCGATTCGGTCGCTCTCCTTGACCCGCAGTTCGGCCGCCCCGCTGATCCTCGTCTCGCCCTTGGCCAACGCCGCGGCGACAAACAGAATGGGAAACTCGTCGATCGCGCTGGCGACCCTTTCGCCTTTGAGTTCAACACCGTTGAGCGGCGCATGCCGGACCCGCAGATCGGCCAGCGGCTCGCCCCCCAGCGGCGGCCGGTCCCGGCGCTCGATCGAAGCTCCCATCTCCTCCAGAATGACCAGCAGACCACTGCGCAGCGGATTCAGACCGACCCCCTCCAGCACGACGTCGGACCCGGGTACGATCGAGGCGGCGACCAGAAAAAAAGCGGCCGAGGAAAAATCCCCGGGGACCTCGATCCGGGTAGCGGTGAGCCGCGCGCCGCCGCGCACCGCGCAGCCCCCGCCGCCGCGATCGACCGTGCAGCCAAAAGCTCCGAGCATGCGTTCGGTGTGGTCGCGACTGGGCTGCGGTTCGCGCACGCGGGTTACGCCGTCGGCGTAAAGACCGGCCAGCAGCAGGCATGACTTGACCTGGGCGCTGGCAACGGGGGAACGGTAATCGATCCCGCGCAGCGTCTCGACCGGCTCGATGCTCAGCGGCGGCGTATCCCCACCGCCGCTGATGCGCGCGCCCATCAGGGTCAGCGGCTCGATGATGCGGGCCATCGGCCGCTTGCTCAACGACTCATCGCCAACCAGCCGGGACGCGAACCGCTGACCGCACAGCAGACCGGCGAGCAGCCGCATCCCGGTGCCCGAGTTCCCGAGATCGAGATCTTCGTGCGGCGCGCTCAGCCCGCTCGCGCCGGCGCCTTCGATCAGGACGTCGCCGCCGTGATCGCCGATTGGTACGCCCAATGCGCTCAACGCCGCACGCGTAGCCAGCACGTCTCCAGCCTCGAGCAAGCCGCTGACGCGCGTGCGGCCATCCGCTACCGACCCCAGGATTAGAGCTCGATGCGAAATCGACTTGTCGCCGGGCACGCGCAACCGTCCCCGCAGGGGTCCGCCGGCGGACGAGCGGAATTGCGTTGCCGTGCCAGAATCCACGTTAGATGACGCTGACCGGATAAGCGCCCAGCACTTTGAACAGCGTCGTGCCGCGTTTTAGCTTGCGCAACGCGCTCGCCAGCGGCTCGGTTTCGGCGTGGCCAGCCACGTCGACAAAGAACACATAGTCCCATTTGCCCTGCTTTGACGGGCGCGACTCGATTCGAGTCATGCTGATGCCGCCCTCGGCCAGCGGCTTGAGCAGCTCGTACAGCGCTCCGGGGCGGTCGCTCGAAGCCAGCAGCAGTGACGTCTTGTCTACTCCGCTGGGCGGCAACAGCTTGCGGCCGATGACAACGAAGCGGGTGCTGTTGTCCGGCTGATCCTCGACGTTGGCGTGCAGAATGCGCAGGTTGTACACGCTGGCCGCGGCTTCTCCCGCGATCGCGGCAGCGTCTTCCGCGTAGCGCACCCGGCGCGCGGCCTCGGCGTTGGAGGCGACCGGAATTTTTTCGGCGTGCGGCAGGTGCTGGTGCAGCCAGCCGCGACATTGGGCAAGCGACTGGCGATGCGAATAGACCCGCTCGATCGATTCGATGTTTGCAGCGATGCTCAGCAGATTGTGATGAATCGGCAGCTCGACCTCGCCGCAAATTTTCAGCGGTGAGGCCAGAAACATGTCCAGCGTGTTGCTGACCGCGCCCTCGGTCGAGTTTTCTACCGGCACGACGCCAAAGTCCGCGTCGCCCGATTCGACGTCGGAAAAAACCTCCTCGATGGTGTTCAGCGGCAGCGACTTGATCGAATGACCGAACTGCTTGATCGTGGCCGACTGCGAAAAGGTACCTTCCGGCCCGAGGAAAGCGACCTTGAGCGGCTCCTGCTGGGCCAGGCACGCCGACATGATTTCACGAAACAGCCGGACGATTTCAGCGTCGCTCAGCGGGCCCTGGTTGCGCTCGACCACGGCGCGCAGAATCTGCGCTTCCCGCTCGGGCCGGAAGAATTCGGCGCTGTCATCGGTTCGGTTCTTGACCTCTCCGGCCGCGAGCGCCAGGCGCGCACGCTCGTTGATCAGCTCGGCGAGGCTTTCGTCGATCGCGTCGATGCGGCCTCGGATTTCGGCGATGGTGTGGTTCTTGTCTGGCATCTCAGTGACTTTGCTCAAATTCCCGCATGAATGACGTCAGTGCGTTAACTCCCTCAGGCGGCATCGCATTGTAGATGCTTGCCCGCAGCCCGCCTACCGCGGAATGCCCGCGCAGCCCAATCAGGCCGCGGCGCGCCGCGAGGTTGACAAACTCATCCTCCAGCCGGGGCTCGCGCAGGCGAAACACGACGTTCATCCGAGAACGGTTGGCGGGTAAGATCGGGTTGACATACAGCTCGCTCGAGTCGATCAAATCGTACAGGCTTTGCGCCTTGGCCCGATTCACCCGCGCGATCTCGGTGATCCCGCCACGCCGCTTGAGCCATTCGAGCACCAGTCCGGCGACGTACCAGCTAAACGTCGGCGGGGTATTCTCCATCGAGCCGGTATCGGCCAAAACCCGATAGTCCATGGTCGGAGGCAGCTGCCTTCGGGGCCGCCGGTCCAGCATTTCTCGGGCGACGATGACCACCGTCAATCCGGCCGGTCCGATGTTCTTTTGCGCGCTGGCGTAAATCATCCCAAACCGGCCGATGTCGACCGCTTCGGACAGCAGCCAGGACGAAGCGTCGCACAGCAGCGGCACCGTTCCGGGATCCGGAATCTGGTCCATCACCAGGCCGTCGACGGTTTCGTTGACCACATAATGCAGAAAAGCCGCGTCCTGCGGCACCTGCCAACTCGCCGCCGACTTTGGCCGGCCGTCGTCGGTGTGCACCCCGCCCAGGATCGAGGTCCGGCAGACGGTCGCGGCCACCCGCCGGGCTTTCGCTCCCCAATGACCCAGCACCGCATAGCAAGCGCTTTGATCTTGACCGCAGAAATTCAGCGGCGCCAGCGCGAACTGCGCGGTCGCCCCACCCTGCAAAAACAGGATGCGATGGCTGCCCGGCACTCGGAGCAAGTCGCGCAGGTTCTGCTCGCAGCGCGCCGCCATTTCCTGAAACGGCGCCGAGCGGTGCGAGACTTCCATCACCGAAACGCCGGTGCCGTTCCAATCCTCTAGCTCTTCGCCGACTCGGCGCCGGACCGATGGCGGCAACATGGCCGGGCCCGGATTGAAGTTCCACAAGGTGCTCATCAGCCGGCACAGCGTCGGCCAAGTCCGGGGCGACGGCCCGCGGACGACTGGCTATCGAACAGCCGACGATTCCGGCAACTCATGGGACGAGGAGCTACGACAGAAAAAACAGCCAGATCAACATCGCCGCCGACAGCAGTACGCAGACCGCCACGACGATGGCGTCCCGCCCGCTGGCCTGGGTGGTGAACCCCACTTCGGAAGCCGCCTGAGGGCGCGCCGGAGCCTGGTTCTCAATCACCGGCGAGGCAAACACCTGCGTATTGGACGGCTGGCTCTCGCTCGCCGCCACGGCGTACACCTTGCCCGGGACGAACCCGGGCGTCTCGAGCAGAAAGCGGTGCTGCCCGAACCGAACTTGATCGCCTGGGTCGAGGACCGCGGCGGACGCCCGATTGCCGTTGATCTCGAATTCTTCTCCGCTCGCCGAACGCAGGTAGACGGCCCCCGTGGACACCTCGATCCGGGCTTCCTTGGCCGCCAGCTCGTCATCCGGGATCACCAGGTCGCAGTCGTCGTCGTGACCCAGGCTCAGGGCGCCGGTGAGCGGAATGATGCGGCCCTGGTGATAGCCGCTGATCCCGCGCAGGTGGAATTTCGGCGTCGTTCTCCTGGGGTTGTCCGACGGGCTCGCACCGTCGGGGGGCGCCCGGACCTGCTCCGGATCGGCGCGCAGCAGCAGCGACACCGGACCGATTTCGAGCTTGTCGCCCAGGCGCAGAATCGCCTTC
Organism: Lysobacterales bacterium; assembly: GCA_041587615.1. GTDB lineage: Bacteria > Pseudomonadota > Gammaproteobacteria > Xanthomonadales > SZUA-38 > JBFGYD01. The sequence goes on along the minus strand of JBFGYD010000214.1, from coordinate 936 downwards.
TCAACGACCGGGCGATCGTTGACCGCGATCTGGCTGGCCGCCGTGTCCACGTTCAGCGTAATGCCGCGCCGATCGACGATGATCACGACGTGCCCGGGCTCGACGCCAGCGGCTTCCAATCTGACATTGTCGCCGGGCGAACTGCCGATCGTTAAGGTCCCCTTGCCGACGGTAACCTCATCGTGCTCGCCATTGGGAAACGCCAGGCGCATCAATGGAACTCCCTGCCATCCGTGGCCTAACTGTAACACCCGGTTGGTGAATTTCCTATCCCGACCGGCCGCCGTTCAACGTCGTTCCGGGCCGTCGCCAGGCAGCCGCCAATGTTGATTTGCGCGGTCCGTTCAGTTTGAGTCTTCGTCTTTATTTGCCGCCTCTTCTTCGTCTTCGTCGTCGCCGCTTTTGAGCAGCGAATTGAGCAAACCGCGGGCCATCTGATCCTTGCTCGACTCGCGCTCCGTCTTCTCCGCGCCGTCTTGTTCCGACCGTTTCTCGCCGTCGCCGGGGGCCTGCGCGTCTGGATCTTCATTCTCGTCGGAGTCCGACCCGAGCAGCCGATCGAACAGCTTGGCTTTGCCGTCGTCCAATTTACCCCGCTGAGAGGCGAGCAGTAACTTGGCCGGATCGAGTCCGATTTTCGGGGCATCGAAACTGCCCGACAGGCTGACCGGCAGCGGGACCCCTGCGAGGCTGCCGAGCCTCAATCCGTGGGCCTTGGCCCCGGCCTCCTTGAACGTGGGTTCGATCGTGCCGTGGAGGGATCGATCGGCCAAATTGATCTTGAGCTTGCCGTTCATTTCCAGCAGCGGCGACACCAGCTTCAGCTCTTGTGTATCCAGCACACCGTCGACGATTCGTCCCTTCAGAACCATGCTCGAGAAATCGGTGGCCGGTTCGGAGTCCTCGTCCTCGTCCGCTTTGGTGCCCTCCTCGGCT
>JBFGYD010000213.1:0-5138 GCA_041587615.1 Lysobacterales bacterium | reverse complement strand
GTCGCCTTCTGGGACGGGCGCATCGGCCGGGCGCTGGTGGTCGGGTCCGACGAGGAGACCGATCTGGCCGTGTTGCAGGTCGAATTCGAGGGCGAGCTGCCGACCATTCCCTACGGCAGCGGCGCCGACCTGCGGGTCGGCGACGTCGTGCTGGCGATCGGCAATCCGCTCGGCCTGGGCCAGGCCGTGACCATGGGCATCGTCAGCGGCACCGGGCGTTCCGGGCTCGGGGTCAGCGTCTACGAGAATTTGATTCAGACCGACGCCGCGATCAACGAAGGCAATTCCGGAGGAGCGCTGATCAACTCGGGCGGGCAACTGATCGGGATCAACGCGGCGATGATCGGCAGCGGACGCGCCGAAGGCATCGGCTTCGCCATTCCGATCGAGACGGCCCAGGACGTGCTGCGACAGATCGTCTCCCACGGCGAGGTGGTTCGCGGCTGGCTCGGGGTCGAGATGGACGATGGCCGCTACCATCCGCGCATCGTGGCGATCAACGGAAATCGTCACGGGGTGCTCGTCACCCAGGTCTATCCCAACCAGCCGGGCGACCTGGCCGGCCTCGAGCCGGGCGACTACCTGACCCGCTTCGGTGACACCCCGGTCACCAACCTTCGCGACCTGTACACCACGATCGCCGAGACTCAACCGGGGACCGAGATCGAACTGGAGCTGTGGCGCGAAGGCACGCGCGTGCTCACCGAGGCGACGCTGATCCAGCGGCCGCCCAAGCTGCTAACGTCGGGCTAACGGTATCGCTCACCCGCGGTTAGCGATACTAGTCGAAAGATTTTTTTATCGGCCGGCGCGCACCGAGTCAGGTCTTGGGGAGGGTGACGCCGCGCTGGCCCTGGTACTTGCCGCCGCGATCCTTGTATGAGGTCTCGCAGGCCTCGTCGGCCTCGAAGAACAGCATCTGGGCGACCCCTTCGTTGGCGTAGATCCGGGCCGGCAGCGGGGTGGTGTTGGAGAATTCGAGAGTCACGTGGCCTTCCCATTCGGGTTCCAGCGGAGTCACGTTGACGATGATCCCGCAGCGCGCGTAGGTCGATTTGCCCAGGCAGATCGTCAGCACCGTGCGCGGGATCCGGAAATACTCGATGGTGCGCGCCAGCGCGAACGAATTAGGCGGGATGATGCAGCACTCGCCCTCGAAATCGACGAAGCTCTTCTCGTCGAACGCCTTGGGGTCGACTACCGCGGTGTTGATGTTGGTGAAGATCTTGAACTCGGGCGCGCAGCGCACGTCGTAGCCGTAGCTCGAAGTGCCGTACGAGATCAGCCGCCGCCCGTCGCGGCGCCGGGTCTGGCCGGGCTCGAACGGCTCAATCATGCCGCGTTCCTCGGCCATCCGCCGAATCCAGCGGTCGGATTTGATGCTCATGTGTTCTGAACGACGATGTTCGGGAACTGGATCTTCAGGTTGCGTGCCTGGGTCGCCAGCCGGGCCGCCGCCTTGCGCGCGATCGCGCGATAGGTTTGGGCCAGCGGCGAGTCCGGCTCGGCGATCACGGTCGGCTGGCCGCCGTCGGTCTGCTCGCGGATGCGAATGTCCAGCGGCAGCGCGCCGAGCAGCTCCACGTCGTAATCTTGGGCCATGCGGGCGCCGCCGCCGGCGCCGAAAATCGGCTCCTCGTGCCCGCACTGGCTGCAGATATGGGTCGCCATATTCTCCACGACTCCCAGCACCGGAACATCGACTTTTTCGAACATTTTCAATCCCTTGCGCGCATCCAGCAGCGCGATGTCCTGCGGCGTGGTGACGATGATCGCGCCGCTGACCGGGACTCGCTGGGACAGCGTAAGCTGGATGTCGCCGGTGCCCGGCGGCATGTCGACGATCAAATAGTCCAGGCCCTTCCAGTTGGTGTCGTTGATCAACTGCTGCAGCGCCTGGGTCACCATCGGTCCGCGCCAGACCATCGGGGTGTCCTCTTCGATCAGGTAACCGATCGACATCGTCTGCACGCCGTAGTTGACCTTCGGTTCGATCGAACGGCCGTCCTGGCTCTCCGGCTTGCCCGAGATTCCCATCATGCGCGGCTGGCTGGGACCGTAGATGTCCGCGTCCAGCAACCCGACCTTGGCGCCCTCGGCGGTCAGGGCCAGGGCCAGGTTGACCGCGGTGGTTGACTTGCCGACGCCGCCCTTGCCGGAGGCCACCGCGATGACGTTCTTGATCTCCGGCAGCGGTGTGAGTTCGCCCTGAACCTTGTGCGCCACCACCTGCCAGCCGACGTTGACGGTCGCGGCCTCGATCCCCGGATCGGCTTCCAGGTGGGCTTCGATGTCGGCCGCCAACGCCTTGGCGATGCCTGCAGCGGGGTAGCCCAAGACGACGTCCACCGCCACCTTGGCGCCGTCCACGCCGATCCCCTTGACGCTCTTGGATGCGATCAGATCCTCGCCGCTCAACGGGTCGTTAAAACGGCCGAGAATGTCCTCAACCTGCGCTTTGTCCAGCATCGTCCATCCGGGGTTTGAAACGGGCCGCTATTGTACCAACTCCTAGTGTTGTTTTTAGCCGCCGCTCCCACACATCAAGGAACCGACGCCAGCGACCGGCGACGGGTTCGGCCGACTTGCCTGTTTTTGGGTCGGGCCAACTGCAATAATACCGACCGACAATTGCCTGCGACCCACCATCGGGACCGATGAGCCAAGAAAAGCGAAAAATACTGGTCACCTGCGCCCTGCCCTATGCCAACGGGTCGCTCCACCTGGGCCATATGGTCGAGCACGTGCAAGGTGACATCTGGGTTCGGGCGCTGCGCATGCGCGGCCACGAATGCCATTTCGTGTGCGCCGACGACGCGCACGGAACGCCGATCATGGTGCAGGCCGCCAAACTCGGGATCAGCGCCGAGCAGCTGATCGCCGACGGTCGCGCCGAACACGAACTCGACCTCAACGATTTCGGCATTTCCTACGACTACTACCACTCCACCCACTCGGACGAAAACCGCGAGTTGGTCGAGGGCATTTTCGCCCGCCTCAAGGCCAAGGACCTGGTCGAGGTGCGCGAGATCGAGCAGTACTTCGACGACGAAAAGGGGATGTTCCTGCCGGATCGCTTCATCAAGGGCACCTGTCCGCGCTGCGGTGAGGCCGATCAGTACGGCGACGCCTGCGAAAACTGCTCCGCCACCTACAACCCGACCGATCTGATCGATCCGTACTCGGTCGTTTCCGGTTCCAAGCCGGTGCTGCGTAAGTCCTTGCACTATTTCGTGAAGCTGTCCGAGCGGACCGAGCTGCTCCAGCGCTGGGTCACCGGCCGGCTTCAGGACGAGGTATCCAACAAGCTCCAGGAATGGTTCGACAAGGGACTACAGGATTGGGACATCTCGCGCGATGCGCCCTACTTCGGCTTCCGGATTCCCGGAGAGGAGGACAAATACTTCTACGTTTGGGTCGACGCCCCGGTCGGCTATATGGCCAGTTTCAAGCGCCTTTGCGCCGAGCGCGGCATCGATTTCGACGCCTTTTGGGCGCAGGATTCCGAAGCCGAGGTCTACCACTTCATCGGCAAGGACATCATTTACTTTCACACCCTGTTCTGGCCGGCAATGCTGGACGCGGCGGACTATCGGCTGCCGACCTCGGTTTTCGTCCACGGCTTCCTGACCGTGGACGGCAAGAAGATGTCCAAGTCCCGCGGCACCTTCATCATGGCGCGCACCTATTTGGAGCACCTGCAGCCAGACTACATCCGCTATTACTTCGCCTCGAAGCTGTCACCGGGGCTGGCCGACATCGACCTGAACCTCGAGGACTTCGTGGCCCGGGTCAACGCCGATCTGGTCGGCAAGGTGGTCAACATCGCCAGCCGCTGCGCCGGCTTCATCAGCAAACAATTCGACACCCGGCTCGCGGCCGAGCTGCCGGCCGGCGACCTGTGGGCCCGATTTACTGGCGCCGGCGAGGAGATCGCGGCCCAGTTCGAGGAGCGCGACTACAACCGGGCGGTGCGCACCATAATGGCGCTCGCCGACGAGGCCAACCGCTACATCGACGAGCACAAGCCGTGGCAGATGATCAAGGACCCGACCCGCCACGCTGACGTGCACGCGATCTGCACCCTCGGCATCAACCTGTTCCGGGTGCTGATGGTGTACTTGAAACCGATCATCCCGTTCACCGCTGCCCGGGCCGAGGCCTTTCTGGACGTGCCGCCGCTGGACTGGACCGCGCTCGAGGCGCCGCTCACCGATCATCGAATCAATCGCTTCCAGGCCCTGATGACGCGGGTCGACGAGGCCCAGGTTCAGGCCATCGTCGAGGCCTCCCGAACCGACCTCGAGGAGGTGCCCGAATCGCCCCCGGGACCGCTGAGCGCGAATCCGATCGCGCCCGAGATCGGGATCGACGAATTCGCCAAGGTCGACCTGCGGATTGCCCGCATCGTCGCCGCCGAGGCGGTCGAGGGCGCCGACAAGCTGCTGCGCCTGACCCTGGACCTGGGCGGCGAGCGGCGCCAGGTCTTCGCCGGCATCAAGGCGGCGTACGATCCGGCCGACCTGGTCGGCCGGGATACGATCGTGGTCGCCAACCTGGCTCCGCGCAAAATGCGCTTCGGCGTGTCCGAGGGCATGGTCCTGGCGGCCGGGCCAGGCGGCCGGGAGATCTATCTGCTCGCGCCCGACACCGGCGCCGAGCCGGGGATGCGAGTGACATGAGCGAATACCTGCTGCTGCTGATCAGCGCGGTGCTGGTCAACAACTTCGTGCTGGTCAAATTCCTCGGGCTGTGCCCTTTCATGGGCGTTTCCAATCAGTTGGAAAGCTCGGTCGGGATGGCGATCGCGACCGCGTTCGTGCTGACCCTGGCCTCGATCTGCTCCTACCTGCTGCACACCTACCTGCTGGAGCCGTTCGGCCTTCAGTATCTGCGCACGCTGAGCTTCATCCTGGTGATCGCGGTGGCGGTGCAGTTCACCGAGCTCGTCATCCGCCGGACCAGTCCGCTGCTGTATCGCGTGCTGGGTATTTTTCTGCCGCTGATCACGACCAACTGCGCGGTGCTGGGGGTCGCGCTGCTGATCACCCAGCAGACCATGACTTTTGCACAGGCGCTGGCATACGGCGCCGGCGCCGGCCTGGGTTTCTCGCTGGTGCTGATACTGTTCGCCGGCC
>JBFGYD010000212.1:0-5142 GCA_041587615.1 Lysobacterales bacterium | reverse complement strand
TGCCGGTGGAGGTCTCGATGCCCTCCAGCCCGGGGGACGAGTTGTCCTCCAGCACCAGCGGCCCGTGGTTGGAGCGCAGCACGTCGACCCCGGCCACGTTCAGACCCATGATCGAGGCCGCCTGCACCGCGATCTTGCGCTCGGCCGGGGTGATCCTGACCGGGGCGGCGGTGCCCCCGCGGTGCAGGTTGGAGCGAAACTCACCCTCTTTGGCCTCGCGCTTCATCGCCGCGACCACCTTCTTGCCCACCACCAGGCAGCGGATGTCGCTGCCGGCCGATTCCTTGATGAACTCCTGGATCAGGAAGTTCGCATCCAGACCCCGGAACGCCTCGATCAGGCTTTCCAGCGCCTTGCGGGTCTCGCCCAGCACGACGCCCTTGCCCTGGGTGCCTTCGATCAGCTTGAGCACCAGCGGGGCGCCGCCGAGCTGATTGAGCAGGTCGTCCGAATCGTCCGGCGAGTGGGCGAAGCCGGTCACCGGTAGCCCGATCCGGCGCCGACTCAGTAGTTGCATCGCGCGCAGCTTGTCGCGCGAACGCACCACGGCCTGCGATTCGTTCAGCGGATAGACGCCCATCATCTCGAACTGGCGCAGCACCGCGGTGCCGTAGAATGTGATCGACGCCCCGATGCGCGGGATCACCGCGTCGAACCCGACCAGCGACTCACCCTTGTAGCGAATCCGCGGGTTGGCCGAGCTGATGCGCATGTAGCAGCGCAGCGGATCGATGACCCGCGCCTCGTGACCGCGCTCGCGGGCGGCCTCGACCAGGCGCGACGTGGAGTAAAGCTTTCGGTTGCGTGACAAGACGACGATTTTCATGATTTCTGAATCCGTTGTTTGCGTTTGATCAATCCCAGGTCGCGATAGCGGTGGGGCAGCCGTTTCCCAGTCAGGTAAGAACGTGCCGGATCCACCACGATGCGACGCGCCATCGCGGTCCGGCCCAGCAGCATCGGAAAGCGCATCTTTCTGCGATCAGCGAGACTGACCTGTACCATCCAGCTCCAGCGCGCCACCTTGATCCGAGTGCGTACGAACAGCCGCAGGTCGCGCTCGCCGGACGAAGAGCGCACATAGCGTTCATCGTACACCGGCGCGGCGCAGTTCAGTATGAACCTCGAGTGCTCGCGCAGCGGGGCGACGTCGAACCGCACGAACTCGATTCCGTCCCGTCGCTCGGTGCGAATGTTCATCGCGTGAATGCACGACGTGCGCGCACCGGTATCCACCTTGGCCTTGATCGCGGGAATCTCGAGCTTTGGCAGGGCGAGCCACTCGCGCCAGCCCATCAGCAATGGTTGTTCGATTGACTCACCCGCCCGGCATGTTCCGATCCGCCATCATAGCGCCCGTCCCAAGAAACAAAAAGCCGGATCCCCCGCGTGTTTTGGGTTTGGAGTAAGGGAGGGGATCAGGACTTGATAAAGGATCCTGATCCATTGCATCCGGGCCGGATCAGCCAGGCCAAAGCCGGGTTGCGGTTTTGCCGTCAGGCAAAGAAGCGGCCCGGCGTCGGCCGACCCACGGTCCCAGCCATCTGCGGCGGAACAGCGGCCCGGCGTCGGCCGACCCACGGTCCCAGCCCTCTGCGGCGGAACAGCGGCCCGGCGTCGGCCTACCCCACGGCCCCAGCCCTCCGCGGCGGAACAGCGGCTCGGCTCGCGCCGACCCACGTGGCAACCCCTCAGACGGAAGCCCCGTCTAGGTTGGAGCGAAGCCGGGGCCCTGCCCTCAGGCGGCTGCCTGCGACTCCCGAGCACCCGACCGACTCGCGCGTCCGGCGGTCAGCTCCTCGTGCTCGAATTCGTCTACGGCGATGACCTCGGCGACCGCCGCGCGGGTGCGCTCGAGCAGCTCCTTGTCGGCCTCGCTGATGAGCCCCGCGCGCAGCGCCTCCAGCAGTTGCTCGGCCGGCACGTCGCTTTCGATCTCGCCGGCGCGATGCGCCTTTTGCAGTTTCCGCTCGAGCGGTTCGGCGCGAATGATGTCGGGCAGCGCCGCTTCCATCACGCCGGCCGGATTGCCGGGCTCGGCGGCCTTGTAGACCCATTCGGTCAGACGCTCGCGCGCCTCGTTGGGGGCCAGCAGCAGGCTGGCCACCTTGTGCCCGAGGCGGTCGCTGGGCGGCTGCGCGCGGCGGCCGAGCGGAAACAGGACCACGCCGAGCAGCCACGCCACCGGACGCAGCGGGAAGTTGCGCAGGAAGCCGCCGAACGCCCGCTCGATTTTGAAAATCGAGTCCCGCGCGCTCCAGTCCAGCAGCGGCTGGTCGGCAGCGGGGCTGCCGTGATCGCGATGGCGCTTCAGCATCGCGGAGAGGATGTAGAGCTGGCTCAGCACGTCGCCGAGGCGGGCGGACAGCTTCTCCTTGAATTTCAGTTTGCCGCCCAGGATCAGCATCGCGACGTCCGCGGCCAACCCCAGGGCGGCGCTGTAGCGGGCAACCGCCCGATAGTAGCGGCGCGTGCCGCGCTCGCCCGGCACGCGCGCCAGGCGCCCGCCGGTCAAACCCAGGAGCAGCGCGCGGCAGGCGTTGGACAGCGCCAAACCGACATGCCCGAACAGGGCGCGGTCGAAGTCTCGCAGCCGGGACCGGGCGTCCTCGTTTTCGAGCGCTTTCATCTCCGCCAGCACGTAAGGATGGCAGCGGATCGCGCCCTGCCCGAAGATCATCAGGCTGCGGGTCATGATGTTGGCGCCCTCGACCGTGATCGACACCGGCGCCACCTGCCAGCCGCGCCCGGCGTAATTGCGCGGGCCGAGGCTGATTCCCTTGCCGCCGTGCACGTCCATCGTGTCGGCTGCCACCTGCCGACACATTTCGGTGGCGTGATATTTCGCTATGGCCGACGTAATGGCCGGTTTTTCGCCGCGGTCGACCGAGGCCGCGGTCGCCTCGGACAGCGCGGTGGTCGCGTAGGCGTAACCGCCGATGCGGGCGAGGACTTCCTCGACCCCCTCGAAGCGCCCGATCGGCAGATTGAACTGCTTGCGGATCCGCGCGTAGGCGCCGGTCGCCAGCGCCGCGGCGCGGGCGCCGCCGGCGCCGGAAGAGGGCAGCGAGATCGCGCGGCCAACCGACAGGCACTCGACCAGCATGCGCCAGCCCTGGCCGGCCATCTGCGGGCCGCCGATCAGGTAATCGAGCGGCACGAACACGTCGGTGCCGCGGATCGGACCGTTCTGAAACGGCACGTTGAGCGGGAAATGGCGCGCGCCGATCTCCATCCCCGGGGTATCGCGCGGCAGCAGCGCCAGGCTGATGCCGATGTCTTCCTGCTCGCCCAGCAGCCGTTCCGGGTCCCTGAGCCGGAAGGCGAGGCCGACCACGGTGGCCACCGGCGCCAGCGTGATGTAGCGCTTGTCGAAGGTCAGGCGCATGCCCAGCACCTCGCGGCCCTCGAAACGCCCGCGGCAAACGATCCCGAGGTCCGGGATCGAGGTCGCGTCGGAGCCGGCGGTCGGTCCGGTCAGGCCAAAGCACGGAATTTCCTGACCGCGCGCCAACCGCGGCAGGTAATGGTTCTTCTGCTCGTCGGTGCCGTAGTGAAGCAACAGTTCCGCCGGCCCCAGCGAATTGGGCACCGACACCGTCGAGGAAACCATCCAACTGCGCGAGGCGAGCTTCTGGATCACCGCCGAGTGCGCCAGCGCGGAGAACTGAAGTCCGCCGTATTCCTTGGGAATGATCATCCCGAAGAAACGCTCATCTTTAAGGAACTGCCACAGCTCCGGGGTCAGATCCGCCAGCTCGTGGGTCATTTTCCAGTCGTCGATCATGCGGCAAGCTTGGTCTACCGGACCGTCCAGGAAGGCGCGCTCTTCGGCGCTCAGCTCCGGCCGCGGCTGATCCAGAAGTTGGCGGAAGTTCGGCCGACCCGCGAACAGCTCGCCCTCCCAGCCAACCGTCCCGGCTTCCAGCGCGGTGGCCTCGGTGGCCGAGACCTTGGGCGCGAGCGCGCGGTAGGCCGCCAGCACTGGGCCGGTCAGGAAGCGGCGCCGCCACGGAGTGTGGTTCAGCGGCACGGCGACGACCGCGAATGCCGCCCACGCGGCCAGCAGGCCCCACGCGGAAACGGCGCTGAAGATCGTGAACCCGACCAGTGTCACGGCGACCGCCGCGGTCCAGGATCGCAACGACACGCGCAAAAAACCGGCCGCGAGCGAGACCCCGGCGACGCTCAACAACAGTAGGAATCCAGACATCAGCTCATCCTCGAACGACCATACGCATAAGTATGGTAACGCCAGAGGGACTTTGTCAATACGCAGCCGTATGGTTTAATGCGCTCATGTCTGCGCAATCGCACCGGCGGTGAGCAAGGCGTCGGCAGCGCGTGCCGGCGAGCGCGGACGGCTGTCCGCCGCGGACTGGGAAATCGCGGCCCTGGAAATGATCGGGGAGCAGGGGGTCGCCGCGGTCGCCGTCGAGGCACTGGCCAAGCGCCTGGGAGTCACCAAGGGCAGTTTTTACTGGCATTTCGCGAGTCGCGAGGCGCTGATCCAGGCCACGCTCGAGCGCTGGGAGGAAAACGACATTCTGACCTTCGAGCGCAGCATCAACCTGTTCAAGGAACCGCGCGACAAGATGCGGGCGCTGTTTAGGCGTACGCGCGAGGAGGTGCACTCACACGTGATCTTTTGCGCGTTGTTCATGGCCGCCGACCACTCGCTGGTGGGTCCGGTGATGCAGCGGGTGTCGGAACGGCGGATCGAGTTTCTGTGCGACGGGTTCGCCAAGCTCGGCATGAGTCCGGCCGACGCGCTCAACCGGGCGCGACTGACCTATCTGTCCTACGTCGGCTTTCTGCAGTACTACCAGCAGTTCAAGAGTGCCCGCATGAGCATCGCGGAACTGGACGGTTACGTCGATCACGTGATCGACAGCCTGATCCCTTGAGCGATCCCCGGACGCGGTTTTTTTCGCGGCCGTTTCCACTTACGATGGCGAGGTCGATAAGGAGGTTGATCGATGGGCACCACTAACCGGGCGTTGGCGCGATGGGTCGAGGAAGTTGAGGCGCTGACGCGCCCGGATCGGGAGGCATGGGCACGGCACACGCCGATGGCGCGTGGAATACACCCGCGAGTACTTTTCGCTTCCCGCATCGCCGCCAGCAGTTGGGGCGAAGCCT
>JBFGYD010000211.1:0-5149 GCA_041587615.1 Lysobacterales bacterium | reverse complement strand
TCTCGCCGGCGATGCCGTCGCCGTCCAGGTCCAGCAGTCCGTCGATCACGCTGAAGCCGAACAGCAGTCCATCGTCGGCGGTGTCGACCACGCCGTCCAGGTTCATGTCCAGCGCGCCGTCGATGACCGGGATATCGGGCTCGAAGCGGCCGTCGGCGACGTCGGGCAGGATGCCGTCGTCTTCGCCGTTGGTCTCGCCGGCGGTACCGTCGCCGTCGACGTCGATCAGGCCGTCGATGACGGCGAACAGGCCGATCGAGCCGTCGTCGTCCAAATCGATGACGCCGTCCTTGTTGGCGTCGACCCGGCCGTCGATGATCGAGCGCTCCTGGATGGTGCCGTCGTCGTTGGCGTCGATCACGCCGTTGCGGTCCATGTCGAGGAACCCGTCGATGATCGGGATGTCGACCTCGGCGTCGAAATAAAGCGCCAAGGTGACGTTGGCCAAGCCCGGCTCGCCGGCGTCCTGGACGCCGTCGCGGTCGGCGTCGAGCCAGACGTAGTCGCCGATCGTGCTGGGGCCGCGCACCAGGCTGACCGGGCTGACCCCGATCTTGCTCGGGGAGGCGTGCAGCTCGACCGGGTCGGTGCGGATGATCGCCGGCGTGCCCTGCAGGCAGGCCGGGGTCGCGAAAACGGAGCGCTCGATGCGCATCTCGTAGTAGTGCTTGTAGACCCAGCCGCTATAGGGCGAAGCCGGGAGGAAGCTGTCCTCGTTGGCCCACGGCGGTGAGTCGACGAGCAGGTCGGTCCCGTCACCCGGCGGTGAGGCGTTGCAGCTCCCGCCGGAGCAGAATCCCAACTGGTTCAGGTTGTAGGTCAACGAGGTTTCGTAGACGAGATCGGTCCAGTCGCCGCCGTTGATCAGGAAGCGCACCGATTCGGTCGCAAACGGGTCGACGCCGTAGAACGAAGGGGTCGCATAATTGGGGCCACCGCCGATTGGGCCGTCCAGGAAGTCCATGAAGATATCGATAACGTCCTCGCCGCAGACGTTCAGGATCTGCAGGCGCTGGCCGTCGCTCTCGGCCAGATCGAAGAAAGTATGGCCCTTGGTCCATGGGAAGTTCTGGCCTTTATTGCGATTCGCCCCGTAGCTGTTGTCGACGAAGGCCAGGTCGATGTCCCAGACCAGGTAGATGAAATTGGGATCGATGCAGGCGTCGTCGATCTGGTGCAGGCTGGCCGTCGCACCCGACACGTCGGCGACGTAGTCGGTGCGGAATCCGCCCTGCGAGTAGACCAGGTCGAGATTGCCGTCCACCACCGGCGGTGCCAGCGGCGGATTAGGGCACTGCTGGGCCGTGGCGGGTCCGGCTGAGACCACCCACAGCACCGGAACAAGAATTAGCAGAGCCAGAGTGGAATTTTTCATCATCGACGTTCAGACCCAAGAGAGCCCAGCGCCGTCAGCAAGGCGGTGGGCGGTAACCCAAAAAGGCGAAAGCGATCCGATGTTGAGGACACTCGATTCAATTCGGCCACGCGAACAGCTGACCTCAACCCCGGTGCATCGGCGCCATTGTAGCCTTTCGCTGCGGAAATCCCCGCATCTGACACCTTTGTTGACGTCCGGGCCCGGGCCAGCAAATGGCCTCGAGTTTGTCCGCGATTGCCATCGCTCATTCGGACCAGTACCGCGCGATCAAGCAACCTCACAGCTTTAACAATATCCCCTAATTCTATCTTTTTCCAATAGTTTTGACTTCAGCGACACGGTTGGCGTCGCGCCGAGCCCGTTCAGAGGATCTGGGCCTCCGGTTCCAGCCGCACGCCGAATTTGGCGAACACCGAGTCCTGGATACGCCGCGCGAGGTCCCAGATCTGCGATCCGCTGGCGCCGCCGTAGTTGACCAGCACCAGAGCATGCTGGGGCGCGACCCCGGCGTCGCCGTTGCGGTGACCCTTCCAGCCGCAGCGCTCGATCATCCAGGCGGCGCTGAGCTTGGCGCCGTCGTCAGTGGGCCACGCGGGCAGGCGCGGATAACGGTCGCGGAGCTGACGGTACACGCCCTCGGCGACCATCGGATTCTTGAAAAAGCTGCCGGCGTTGGGGAGTCGCCCTGGGTCGGGCAGCTTGGCGCGCCGGACCCGAGTTATCGCGGCCGCCATCTCGGCTGGACCGACCTCGTCGACCTCGAGTTCGATCAGCGCCTCCCGCACCCCGGGGTAGTCGGTGCGGGGGGCGCCCCCGAGGCGCAATTCGAGGAGGATTTCGGTGATCACGAAACGCTCCGGTTCGGTGTCCTTGAATCGGCTCGTGCGGTAGCCGAGCGCGCACTCGTCGCGGGTCAGCGTGGCCCAGCGGCCTTGATCGCGGTCGAAGGCCTTGACCCAGCGCAGGGTCTCGCCCAATTCGGCTCCGTAGGCGCCGATGTTCTGGATCGGCGCCGCACCGACTCGGCCTGGAATGAAGGCCAGGTTCTCGATTCCCCACAGAGCGCGTTGGGTGCTCCAGAGCACCAGCTGGTGCCAGTCCACCCCGGCGGCAACGCGCACGAAAACGCGCTCGTCGTCTTCCTCCAGCACCACGATGCCGCGATTGCGGATCCGCAGCACGACGCCCGGAAAATCCCTTCGAAACAAAACGTTGCTGCCGCCTCCGAGGATCAGGAGCGGGCGGTGGGCAAGTTCGTCGATGGCGAGCAGCGGTTCGAGCTGATACCAGTGGTCGATTTGCGCTAAGGCGTGCGCGCGCGCCGGCACCGCGAAAGTGCTGTAGCCGCTCAGGTCGGCGTCACGCGTCAGCAGCATCGATCGCTCTGCCGATCTCGCCGATCAGCGCCGGTCCGCGATAGATCAGGCCCGTGTAAACCTGCACCAAGGAGGCTCCGGCCTTGCACTTGGCCGCCGCGTCGGCGCCCGTGAGGATGCCGCCCAGTCCGATCAGCGGAATTTCGGGATCGAGGCGCGCGCGCAACGAACTCAGCACTTCGTTGGCGCGGGCCAGCAGCGGCGCGCCGCTGAGGCCCCCGGCCTGGGCGGCGTGCCGCAGGCCCTCGACCCCGGCACGGCTCAACGTGGTGTTGGTCGCCAGCACCGCATCCGGTCGGATGTGGTTGCACGTCTCGGCCAGCGCGTCGATCTCGTCCGGCCCGAGATCCGGCGCGATCTTGACCGCCAGCGGCACGGCCTTGCCGTGGCTTTCGGCCAGACGCGCCCGCTCTCGCGTCAGCTCCGTCAGCAGCTCGCGCAGCGGGCCCGTGCCCTGGAGTTCGCGCAGTCCCTCGGTGTTCGGCGAGGAGACGTTCACGGTCACGTAATCGGCTACCGGATAGACCTTGCGCAGACATTCCAGGTAGTCGTCCGCGGCGCGGGCGATCGGCGTGTCCCTATTCTTGCCGATGTTGATCCCCAGCACGCCGCGATAGCTGGCACGCGACGCGCGCCCGACCAGATGGTCGACGCCTAAGTTGTTGAATCCCAGACGGTTGATCAAGGCGCGGGCCTCGGGTACGCGAAACAGGCGCGGCCGCGGGTTTCCCGGCTGCGGCCGGGGCGTCACGGTGCCGACTTCGACAAAACCGAAACCCAGCGCGCCGAGCGGGTCGATGTAGTCACCGTTTTTGTCCAGGCCGGCGGCCAGCCCGACCGGATTGGGAAAATCGAGCCCCATGACCCGGCGCGGACTCGGCGGCGGGGGATCGGACAGTAACCCGGTCAGGCCGAGTCGGTAGGCGCGCGCGAGCCAGCGCAGCGTCAAGTCGTGGGCCCGCTCCGGCTCCAGCCGGAACAGCACGGACCGGGTCAGCCCGAACATTGCACCAGTTATGCTGATACGTTTCAAAATACGGCGCCGGTTCAGAGCCTTGCCAGCATATCTCTGCTCAGCGGTTGGTATCGAACTGATTGGCGCCCGGTTTCCCGACGGTCGGGCAGCCCAAACTCCATGCCTGAAGTGCGCTTTATTGGCCTTCTCGATCAGCCGTCATCGGCGTCAGTCACAGCTTGAATTCGATGCCCTGGGCCAGCGGCAGCTCGCGGCTCCAGTTGATCGTGTTGGTCTGGCGGCGCATGTACGCCTTCCACGAATCGGAGCCGGACTCGCGCCCGCCGCCGGTTTCCTTCTCGCCGCCGAACGCGCCCCCGATCTCGGCACCGGAGGTGCCGATGTTGACGTTGGCGATTCCGCAGTCGCTGCCAGCGGCAGAGAGAAAAGTCTCGGCGTGGCGCAGATCGGTCGTAAACAGGGCCGAGGACAGCCCCTGGGGCACGCCGTTGTACATCGCGATCGCTTCGTCCAGGGTTCGGTACGGGATCAAATACAGGATCGGCGCGAAGGTCTCAGTTTGGACGATGTCCCAGTCGGCCTCGGCCCGGGCGATGGTCGGCTGGACGTAGTTGCCCGGGCCGTCGATCGCCTCCCCGCCGCAAAGGATCTCGCCGCCGGCGCGGCCGATCTGCGCCACCGCGTCTAGGTAGCCTTTCACCGCGTCGTGGTCGATCAGTGGGCCCATCAGCGTATCGGCGGACAGCGGGTCGCCGATGCGCACCTGCGAATACGCATTGGTCAGGCTCTCGCTTAGCTCATCGAAAATGTCTTCGTGCGCAAACACGCGGCGGGTCGAGGTGCAGCGCTGGCCGGCGGTGCCGACCGCTCCGAACACGATTGCGGGGATCGCGAGCTCCAGGTCTGCCGTTTCATCGACGATGATTGCGTTGTTGCCGCCGAGTTCCAGCAGGCTCTTGCCCATCCTCGCGGCGACGGCCTCGCCGACCCTGCGGCCCACCGCGGACGAGCCGGTGAACGACAGCAGATCGACGCGGCGATCGTCGACGAAGCGCTGGGCCAGCGAATGGCCCAGGGCGTTGAACAGCAAGAAAATCGGCGGAAAGCCGCCGTCGGCCAGCGCCCGGTTGCACAGGTGCTGCACCGCGATCGAGCACAGCGGGGTTTTGTGCGAGGGCTTCCAGACCGTAGCGTTGCCGCAGATCGCCGAGATGAAGGCATTCCAAGACCATACCGCGACCGGAAAATTGAACGCGGAGATGACCCCGACCACGCCAAGCGGATGCCATTGCTCGTACATCCGGTGCTGTGGCCGCTCGGAATGCATCATCCTGCCGTACAGCATCCGCGACTGGCCGACCGCGAAGTCGCCGATGTCGATCATCTCCTGGACCTCGCCGTCGCCCTCGGCCTTGATCT
>JBFGYD010000210.1:0-5166 GCA_041587615.1 Lysobacterales bacterium | reverse complement strand
GCTGGCCCGGCTTCGAGGTCGGCTGGACGCTGGCGCGCGAGCACTGGGGCAAGGGCCTGGCCACCGAGGCCGCCGCCGCCTGCCTCGAGCACGCCTTCGACGCGATGCGGCGCACCCGGGTGATCAGCCTGGTGGCTCCCGCCAACGTCGCATCACGGCGCGTCGCCGAGCGCATCGGCGAGCGGCTGGACGGCAGCGCAAGGGTTCCGGGGATCGACGAGCCGATCGACGTGTGGGCCATCACCGCCGAGCAGTGGGCGGAGCGCGGCTCGTGAGCGAGCGCTATGCGGAAATCGACGCGCTGTTACGGGATTTGTACGCGACCGTGTCCGGTCCGGCCGGACCGCGCCGATGGAGCCGGGAGCGAGAATTGTTCCATCCGCTGGCGCGTCTGATGCGCACGGGTGTCGATGAGGACGGTCGGCCGTGGATCAAGATCATGTCGGTCAGCGAGTATATCGCCGACGTCTCTGTGTTCCTGGCCGCGAACGATTTCTACGAGGTCGAGGTCGGGCGCGAGACGACCCGGTTCGGCAACATCGCCCAGGTGCGCAGCGTCTACGAGGCCCGCACAAATAGCCACGGGCCAGGTTCGACCCGGGGTCCGGTTTTGCCTCGGACTGACACGGGGACCGGGTTGAGCCGTGATGAGACCGACAACCCGGACGCGCGGGACCGGCGCGGGGTGAACCTGATCCAGCTGTATGACGACGGCTCTCGCTGGTGGGTGCTTAGCGTACTGTGGGACAACGAGCGCGACGGCGTTCGCGTCCCCCGCGGTTGGCGATCGAGCACGGTGCCCGATGAATCGTTAAGATAAGGTCCAGAAACGTTTTAAACTTGAAATAATCATGCAAATCATCGTGATTGGCGGCGGCCCCGGCGGCCTTTATTTCTCGCTGCTTCTGAAGAAGGCCAGACCAGAGTTCCGGATCTCGGTTTACGAGCGCAATCGGGCCGACGACACCTTTGGTTTCGGCGTGGTCTTTTCCGACGAGACCCTGGCTGAATTCTTGTCCCACGACCCCCCTTCCTACGAGCGAATCCGCGAGGATTTCGCGTACTGGGACGACATCGTCATCAAGTTCAAAGGCCAGCGCATCCGCTGCGCCGGCAACGGCTTTTGCGGTAGCTCGCGCCAGTACCTGCTGGGAGTACTGCAAGATCGTTGCCGGGACGTCGGCGTCGAACTTTACTTCGAAGCCGAGATCGACAGCCTGGACCGGTTCGCCGATGCCGAAGTCATCGTCGCCGCGGACGGCGCCAACAGCTGGATCCGCAAAGCCTATGCCGATGAGTTCGGGGTCGAGATCACGCGCGAGTCGAACAAGTTCACCTGGCTCGGCTCCACCGTGCCGCTCGGGGATTTTCACTATTTCTTCAACGAGACCGAATGGGGCATCTTCAACGCCCACTGTTACGAATACCAGCCGGGGATGGATACCTGGGTCATGGAGACCACCGAGGACGCGTGGCGGCGCTCGGGCCTGGACAAGATGGTCAACGACTCAGGCGAGATCGACGACCAGGGACTGGCGCTGCTCGAGTCCATTTTCGCCGACGAACTCAAGGGCCACCCGCTGCTGACGAACCGTTCGCTGTGGCGAAACTTTCCGACCATTCGCTGTCGCCGGTGGAGCTACCGCAACATCGTCCTGCTGGGCGATGCCAAGGCCACCGCGCACTGGTCGATCGGTTCGGGTACCAAGCTGGCGATGGAGTCGGCCATCGCTCTGGCCGACGCGGTGGCCAATGAGCCGAGTGTCGAGGCGGCCTTCGCCGCCTACCGAAACGCGCGCGACGAGCGGGTCAGCATCACCCAGCACGCCGCGGACGTGTCCCTGGCCTGGTTCGAGCACGTCCGCCGCTACTGGCATCTGAAGCCAATGCAGTTTGCGTTCGGCGTGATGTCCCGGTCCAAGCAGATCACGTACGACAACCTGCGGATCCGGGACTCGAGCTTCGTCGATCGGGTCGATCGCGAGTTTGCCGACACCCTGTTTGAGGACCAGGGTTACGACTGCCGCGAGGCGCCGCCGTCGCCGATGTTCACCCCTTTTCGGCTGCGCGAAATGGCGCTCGACAACCGGGTCGTGGTCTCGCCGATGGCGCAATACTCGGCCGTCGACGGAACCCCGACCGACTGGCACTTCGTGCACCTGGCCAGCCGCGCGCTGGGCGGCGCCGGGCTGGTCTACACCGAGATGACCTGCCCCTCGCCCGAAGCCCGCATCACCCCCGGTTGCACCGGCATGTATCGCGACGAGCACACCGACGCGTGGCGCCGGATCGTCGATTTCGTGCACCAAAATACGGCCGCCAAGATCTGCCTCCAGCTCGGTCACTCCGGCCGCAAGGGCTCGACTCAGCTCGGCTGGGAGCGCATGGACTATCCGCTGCCCGAGGGCAACTGGGAAATCATGTCGGCATCGCCGATCCCCTACACGCCCGACAACCAGGTGCCGCGGGAGATGACCCGCGCCGACATGGACCGCGTGCGCGATGAGTTCGTCGCCGCGGTCGAAGCGGGCGAGCGCGCCGGTTTCGACATGATCGAGGCCCACATGGCTCACGGCTATCTGCTGGCCAGCTTCATCTCGCCGCTGACCAATCGGCGCGAGGACGAATACGGCGGACCGATCGAGAATCGAATGCGCTTTCCGCTGGAGGTGTTCTCCGCGATGCGCGCGGCCTGGCCGGCGGCCAAGCCGATGGCGGTGCGGATCTCGGCCACGGACTGGTACCCGGGCGGCCTGTCGAGCGAGGACCTGGTG
This sequence comes from Lysobacterales bacterium, assembly GCA_041587615.1. Classification (GTDB taxonomy): domain Bacteria; phylum Pseudomonadota; class Gammaproteobacteria; order Xanthomonadales; family SZUA-38; genus JBFGYD01. The sequence continues at coordinate 2,392 of JBFGYD010000210.1, read as the reverse complement.
GCGCTGGCGCGGATGTTCAAAGACGCGGGCGCCGATCTGATCGACGTGTCCGCGGGGCAGACCGTTGCCGATCAGCAGCCGGTGTACGGGCGCATGTTCCAGACCCCGTTTGCCGATCAGGTCCGCCAGGAGGCCGGGATCGCGACGATGGCGGTGGGCAACATCACCGACTCGGCGCAGGTCAACACGATCCTGGCCGCTGGCCGCGCCGATCTCGTCGCGCTGGCCCGTCCCCATTTGACCGATCCTTACTTCACTCAGCGCGCCGCGGCCTATTACGAGGCCGAGCTCGAGGGCTGGCCGTTGCCGTACCTGACCGGCAAGGAGCAACTGTATCGGCTGGCGGAAAAGCAGCGCGCTCAGGAGCTGGAGATGCGCCTGAAGCTGAAGCCGCCGAGCCACGGCGACCGGCAGAGCGACGCCTCCGGAGCGGTCGAAGAGCGCGCGGTTCAGGCGCAGCATGGCTCGGCCCCCGAGCGCAAGCGACAGCGCGGCGCGTGATGCGATTCGAGGTTCGCAGGCTAGTGCGGTTCGCTCACACCGATCCCTCCGGTATCGTCTTTTATCCCCGCTATTTCGAGATGATCAACAACACCGTTGAGGATTGGTTTGCCGACGGCCTCGGGGTCAGCTTCGCGCGGCTGCATTCGGACTACGCGGCCGGAGTGCCCACGGTCCACACCGAGTGCAGTTTCTTGAGTCCGAGTCGGCTTGGGGAAGTCCTGACCTTTACCCTGGCGGTGTCCCGCATCGGGCGAAGCTCGCTGGTGCTCGACATCGAGGCGCACTGCGCCGAGCACCGGCGAGTCCGGGCAACGGTCACGCTCGTTTACACCCTGGTGGAGGACTCGCGGCTGGAGTCCGCGCCGCTGCCGGCGGATCTGCGCGAGCAGATCGAGCGCTACCGAGTCGACGCGACGACCGAGTGACGCGCGGCATGTGGATCGCCGAGGAATTCGAGCGCAGCGCGGCGCGCCACCCGGACCGCCCGTTGCTGCACATCCCGGCCGCGGCGACCATCGGCTATGCCGAAGGACCGGTCGACCTGACGTACACCGGCGCCCGCTCCCAGGTCGTCGCGCTCAAGGCTGTCTACGCGGCTTTGGGCTACGGCTTGGGACACCGGGTCGCGCTGATGCTCGACAATCGAGCGGAGTTCTTCGTCCATCTGCTCGCCCTCAACGGTCTCGGCGCCAGCGTCGTGCCGATCCACGCCGAGCTGCGCCCGGATGAAATGGCCTATCTGATCGGTCACTCAGAGGCCGACGCGATACTGGCGCTGCCGGACTACCTGGAGCGCGCGCAGGCCGCGGTCCAGGCCGCCGGCGGCACGGCGTCCGTGGCTTCGGCACCGGATGCGCTCGACCACGCGAACCGCTCGGCCGAGGCCGGTCAGCCCGGCGCCGACACCGAGGCGGCAATGGTGTACACGTCCGGCACTACCGGCCGTCCCAAGGGCTGCATGCTGTCGAACGCGTATTTCGTCGGCTTCGGGCGCTGGTATCAGGCCCTCGGCGGCGCGTGTGTTTTGCGCGAGGGCTCGGAGCGACTGGCCACGCCGCTGCCCGTCAATCACATGAACGCGCTGGCCTGTTCGTTCATGGCGATGCTCTGTTCCGGCGGCTGCCTGATCCAGCTCGATCGCTTCCACCCGTCGAACTGGTGGCGCACCGTGCGCGAATCCGGAGCCACGATCGTCCACTACCTTGGAGTCATGCCGGCCATGCTGCTGCAGGCAGAGCCCGGGCCGGACGACGATTTCGGGGATCAGGTCCGCTTCGGGTTCGGAGCGGGCATCGACCCGCGCCACCACGCCGCGTTCGAGGAGCGCTTCTGTTTTCCGCTGATCGAGGCCTGGGCGATGACCGAGACCGGCTGCGGGGCCTACCTGGTGGCCAATCACGAGCCGCGCCACGTGGGCACGCGCTGCATCGGCCGACCGACTGACGACATCGAATACCGGCTCGTCGACGAGGCCGGCGCCCACGTCGCCGCCGGCGAGCCCGGCGAACTGCTGGTGCGCGCGGCCGGCGAGGATCCGCGGCGATTCTTCTTCAGCGGTTATTTCAAGGACGAGGAAGCGACCAAGGAGGCCTGGGCCGGCGGCTGGTTCCATACCGGCGACGTGGTCCGGACCGGCCCGGACGGATCGATCCATTTTGTGGACCGGCGGAAGAACATCATTCGCCGCAGCGGCGAAAACATCGCCGCGGTCGAAGTCGAGGGGGTGCTTTTGAACCATCCGTCGGTTGCCAACTGCGCCGTCGCCCCGGTAGCCGACGAGATCCGCGGGGAAGAGGTAATGGCGCTGGTCCAAGCGGCCGCGCGCGGACAAGACGACCTCGAGGCCGCGCGCGGGATCTTCGACCACGCGCTGGCCCGACTCGCCTAT
>JBFGYD010000209.1:0-5175 GCA_041587615.1 Lysobacterales bacterium | reverse complement strand
GGTCATCGCGCGACGCAGTTGCTGATCGCCCGGCGCCTTGGCGTAAATCGAATCGGCGCGGGCGAAGCGGGCAATCGCCTGCTCGTATTGCCGCAGATCGGTCAGCACCAGACCCAGGTGACTGTGCGCCTGGGCAAGGCGAATGTCGGTCGGCGGCAGCCGCGCCTCGAGCAATTCCAGCGCGCGCTCGAGATGGGCTTGGGCGCGCTCCGGACGGGCCGCGCGCCGCTCCGCGAGCGCGGTGCGCTGCAGCGTGGTGGCCAGCGCCTGGGAATCGATGGCGGGGTCGTCGAGCTGTTGGCTCAGAGCCTGCTGGAGCAGGGCCAGGCCTTGTCTCAAGTCGCCGTTTCGGTAATGGGCGTAGCCCAGCAGACTCAAGTATTCGGCCTGGGCCGTTGACGGTTCGGTCGGCTCGGCGACCAGCGGCTGGACCAGTTTGACCACGTCGGCGAAACGCCCCAGGTCGAGCAGCGTCTTGGCCGTCATCAGAACCATCTCGCGCTGCACCTCGGGACGGTACCTGCGCTCGGCGCTGAGTTCGAAACTCGACGTGCTGATCACGTCGCCGAGCGCACTCTGGCCGCCGCCGGCCAGCGGATCGACCGATTCCAGGATGTCGGCCAGAAGCTCGGAGGCCGCCGCGGCGCGGTCGGCGCTCAACTCGGCCTGCGCGCGTTGCGCGTCGAGCTGGCGCCAGTAGGCACTACCGGCCACCGCCGCCAACAGTAGGATCGTGACCCCGACGAGAACCGGCCGGCGACGTCGACGGACCCATTTTTTGAGGCGATAGGCCGCGCCGCCGGCGACCGCCGACACCGGGCGGTGCGCCAGCATCGCGTCGATGTCCGCGCTCAGGTGGGCCACGCTCGGGTAGCGCTGGGCCGGGTCCTTGCGCAGGCAGCGATCCACGATGGCGTCGATGTCGTTCTCCCACGCGCGCGGCAGGCCGGCCGATTGGCTTGGACGCGGCGGCGGCTGGTTGAGAATCCGCTCCTTCAGCCCGGCCAGGTCATCGGGGTCGCCGGCGAAGGCCGCGCGCCCGGTCAGCAGACGGAAGATCAGCAGGCCGAGCTGGTAGACGTCGGTGGCGGTCGAGGTCTGGCCGCCGAGGATTTGTTCGGGGGCGGCGTAGAGTGGCGTGAACAGCCCGATGTCCGGCGTCTGCTCGTCGCCGGCGGCGGCCGCGGCGATGCCGAAGTCGAGCAGCTTGGGCTCGCCGCTTTCGTTGATCAGGATGTTGCCCGGTTTCAGGTCCTGGTGGATCATGCCGCGGCCGTGGGCGTACTGAACCGCCGCGCATACTTTCAGGACCAGGTCGACTCGTTGCTCGGGAGCCAGCGCCGCGCAGTGCTCGTCGATCGAGACCCCGGGCACGTATTCCATGACCAGGTACGGGCGGTCTTCGTCGGTGAGCCCGCCGTCGATGATGCGGGCGATGCTCGGATGGTCGAGGTCGGCGATGATCTGTCGCTCACGCCGGAAGCGGTCGCGGTGGCTGGTCGCGCGCAGCCGCCCACTGAGGATCTTGACCGCCACCTGCTGCTCGAACTGGCGATCGACGCGGCGCCCCAGATAGACCGCGCCCATGCCGCCCTGCCCGAGCAGCTCCACCAGTTCGAACGGGCCGAGCCGACGCCCGATCCAGTCGGCCGGCACGTCAACGTCGGCAGCCAGCAAACCGCCGCCGGTGATCAGCAGCCGATCCCACTTGTCCCGCGCGTGTGACATCGACCTGATTCTAACCTGCATTTCACAGGTTGAGGCCGGCGGGACGTCAGTCGAAGGGGTGCCGGATCACGATGTTCTCGTCGCGCTCGGGCCCGGTCGAGACCAGATGCACCGGACAGCCGGCCAGTTCCGCTACCCGGTCCAGGTAGCGGCGGGCGTTGACCGGCAGCGCGTCCCACTCGCGGACTCCCTTGGTGGAGTCCTGCCAGCCCGGCAATTCCTCGTAGCGGGGGACGCATTCACCGTAGCGGGCCATGTCCAGCGGCAGGTCTTCGATCAGCGCGCCGCGATGCTCGTAGGCGATCGCGAGCTTGAGCGACGGCAGGCCGTCGAGCACGTCGAGCTTGGTCACGCACAGGCCGCTGACGCCGTTCAGCCGCACCGACCTCCTGAGCGCGATTACGTCCAGCCAGCCGCAGCGGCGCGGACGCCCGGTGGTGGCGCCGAACTCGACCCCCCGCCGGCCGAGTTCACGGCCGGTCTCGTCACTGAGCTCGGTCGGAAACGGGCCGCCGCCCACCCGCGTCGTGTAGGCCTTGCTGATGCCCAGGACGTAGTCGAGCGCGCCGGGACCCACGCCGCTGCCGGTGCACACGGCGCCGGCGGTGGTGTTGGACGAGGTCACGTAGGGATAGGTGCCGTGATCGATGTCCAGCAGGGCTCCCTGGGCGCCCTCGAACAGCACCGCTTCGCCGTCCGCACGCAGCCGGCTCAACTCGGCCCCGACCTCGCCGCAAAGCGCTCGCAGTTGTTCCCCATAAGCCAGCGCCTCGTCAATGCTGTGCTCAACGTCGACAGCCTCGGCGTCCAGGTAACGGGTCAGCACGAAGTTGTGGTAGTCCAGCGCGTGGCGAAGGCGCTCGCGGGCTCGCTCCGGATCGAACAGATCGGCCAGGCGCAGACCACGGCGGGCGACTTTGTCCTCGTAAGCCGGCCCGATGCCGCGCCCGGTGGTGCCAATCGGGTCGCGCCCGCGGGCCCGCTCGCGGGCCCGGTCCAGCGCCGCGTGGTAGGACATGATCACGGGGCACGCGGGTGAGACCATCAGCCGCTCGCGCACCGCGACCCCGCGCTTTTCCAGCGTATCGATTTCGCTCAACAGCGCCGCCGGCGACAGCACGACGCCGTTCCCGATCAGGCAGCGCACGCGCTCGCGCAGGATGCCCGACGGGATCAGGTGCAGCACCGTTTTCTCGCCGCCCACGACCAGCGTATGACCGGCGTTGTGGCCGCCTTGGAAGCGAACCACCGCGGCGGCGCGCTCGGTCAGCAGGTCGACGATCTTGCCCTTGCCCTCGTCTCCCCACTGGGTACCCAGAACGACTACGGTCTTGCCCATGATCCCTTGGTGCGCGATTTCAATCGGTAGCGCCACGACATGAAGAGGGATGTAACGCAAAGACGCAAAGACGCCAAGGCGCAAGATCGCGAAGGATTATCCTTGGGTTTGCTCAACGGGGTCACAGGCCATTTACTACGCGATGGATACCGTTCTTGAGTAGCCGTTTTCCGAAGTTGATAACCAAACCTAGCTTCCGATCGAGCAGGCGCAAGTACGTCAGCGCCTGCGCCTGGTAAATTTGATGGTCCTCACGGGTCGCTTTGCACTCGACGACAACGTTACCATCCACAAGCAGGTCGACGCGTAGTTCGCCCCCCAGTCGCTTGCCCTTGTCCACCAGCGATACCATCTTCTGTCGTTCTACTCCAAGCCCTCGCTGCTCCAGTTCGTACACGAACGCCTCTTCGTAAACGCTCTCGAGCAAACCAGGCCCGCCCAAGGTCCGGTGAACTTCCATTGCCGCATCTACGATGATGCGACTCAGTTCATCTTCGGTCACACGCGGTTCCCTTTGCGCCTTTGCGCCTTTGCGTTAATTCCGGGCGGAGCCGTGAATCAGCGGACGAACTGGAGCAGCAGCAGGCCCGCGACGATGCTGATCGCGCCCGCGACCCGCAGCGAACGGTCGTCCATGCCGGCGATCTGCTCCATCGCCCGGCGCCAGGATCCGGGGCTGGCAAACGGCAGCAACCCCTCGATGATCAGCACCAGGCACAGCGCCGCAAGAAAATCCTGCATCGCTGCGCCGGCCTCCCGTTATTTATCTTGGAGCCGGTCGAAGTAGCCGAAGAACTCCGAATTGGCGTCCAGCAGCATCATGTCGCTGCCGCTGTTGAAGGTCCGCTGGTAGGCCTGCAGGCTGCGGTAAAAGCCATAGAACTCGCGGTTTCTGGTGTATGCCGCGGCATAGAGCTCAGCGGCGCGCGCATCGCCCTCGCCGCGAATCAGCTCGCCGTCGCGCTGGGATTCGGCGCGAATCACCTGCGACTCGCGGTCCGCGTTGGCCATGATCTTTTCGGCCTCCTCGCGGCCCTGGGAGCGGAGTTCGTTGGCGACTTCGGCCCGCTCGGCGCGCATCCGGCCGTAAACCGAGCTGGAGACCTCGTCCGGCAGGTCGATCCGCTTGATCCGTACGTCGACGATTTCGATTCCCAGCGAGGCCGCGACCTCGCTCGCGCGCACCACCAGCGTGGACATGATTTCCTCGCGATCGGTCGAGACCACCGCCTTCAGCGTGCGCTTGGAGAACTCGGAGCGCAGACCGTCGGCGATGATCGCGCTCAGGCGGGCGCGGGCGCGGTTCTGATCGCCACCGGTGGCGGTATAGAAATCGCGCGGATTGGCGATCCGCCACTTGACGAACGAATCGACGATCAGGTCTTTCTTTTCGAACGTAATGAAGCGCTGGGCGGCTGCGTCCAGGGTCAGGATACGGCGGTCGAACTTGCGCACGTTGTTGATCAGCGGGACCTGCCAGTGCAGGCCCGGTTCGAAGTCTGAGCGCACGATCTCCCCCAGCCGGAATTTGGCCGCGTATTCGATTTCCGAGACCGTGAATGCCGACAGGTAGATAGCAATGGCGGCCAGCGCCGCGATGATGATGCCAAAACCTTTCATTTATCTGTCCTCCCGGCCGCGGCGGGCGATCGGTCGCCCGCCCAGTTCGTCGGTAGCGACGCCTCTTGTGCTGGACATATCCTCGGTGCTGCTCGATCGGCGCAGCGCCGGCGCCGTGGAGCGCATCAACTCATCCAGCGGCAGGTACATCACGTTGTTGCCGCCCTGGACGTTGACCAGAACTTTGGACGAGTTTCCGAGCACCGATTCCATCGCCTCCAGGTAGAGCCGCTGGCGGGTCACCTCGGGCGCCTTGACGTATTCGCTCAGCAGCAGGTTGAAGCGCTGGGATTCCCCTTCGGCGCGGGCGATCATCGAGGCCTTGTAGGCTTCCGCCTCCTGCACGATCCGGGCCCCCTGGCCGCGGGCCTCGGGGATCACGCTGTTGGCATAGGCCTCGGCTTCGTTCTTGGATCGCTCCTTGTCCTCACGCGCCTTGATCGCGTCGTCGAAGGCGTCCTTGACCTCGCGCGGCGGGCGCACGTCCT
>JBFGYD010000208.1:0-5182 GCA_041587615.1 Lysobacterales bacterium | reverse complement strand
CAGTCCGAAAAATGAACCTGGCCCCTTTTTGGTCGTGGCCCCTTTTTGGTCCCTTTTTGGTCATGGGCCGTCGTCGTCGCGGTCGTCGCGGGTCTGCTGGTCGACTTCTTCGAGACGTCTTCGGGCCGACGCGTCGAGCTCTTCCTGCAGCTTACGGGCCTTGTCCATCGCCTTTTGGTGTTCGCTGAGAAAATGCTCCTGAGATGCGCTTTCGGCCTCTGTCTCGGCAGCCTTCGGCGGGGGCTCGCTGCCACAGGCGGCGAACCACAGAAGAACGATCGCTAGGTTGATTCTGGACATCTGATGCCTCCGAAACAATGGCGCCTCGTTCACTCTAGATCGGCAGGCTCGGGTTGCCAACCAAACAAACCGGGCCGGTTTTGTCGATTACGACTCGCGATCGGGGCGGCGGGGGTCGAGTTCGAACACCATCGGGGAGGTCGCCGGGGTGGGGATAAATTTCTCGCGCTCTCGCGGTGCGGCCGTGGGGCGCCGGGTCAGCCGCCAGAGCGCGAACGCCCCGAGCAGCGCATGGATCAGCATCGTATATCCGAACAACGCGGTGGTCCCGAACCACTGCATCGACTGGCTCGCCAGCAGCGGACCGACGATCGAACCGAGCCCGTAAAGCAGCAGCAGGCCCGCATTCAGGGCCACGAATTCGGTCGGCTGGGCGTAATCGTTGGCCTGGGTCAGCAGCAGCCCGAACAGTGAGATGGAAAACGCCCCGAACAGCCCGCCGCCGACTAGCATCCACACCGCCGATCGGTCCGCTATGGTCCATAGCAGCAGCCCGGCCCCGGCCGACAGCAGGGTCACGACGAAGGCCAGGACGCGCCGGTCCACGCGGTCCGAGATCGCCCCCAGCGGCCACTGCGCGGCGGCCGCGCTGAGGATGGTCACTCCCATGAACACCGCAATCAGGCGGATTTCGTGGCCGAGGTTCTGCACAAATACCGGCCCGAGTGACCAGAACGCTGAGCTGGCGAAGCCGGCCAGCAGGCAGCCGACCGCGGCCAGCGGCGAGACCTGAAACACCCGGCGCAGGTCCAGGTTCACCGTTTGCAGCGGCCGCGGCGAGGGCGCGGTCGACAGCGCCACGGGCACCAGCGAGATGGAAATCAGGATCGAGACGATGGCAAACAGCACGAACGAGGCGGGATCGGCCAACGACAACAGCAGTTGCCCGACCGTCACCGAACCCAAGTCGACCATCCGGTAGATCGACAGTACTCGCCCGCGGTTGGCATTGGTGGCCTTTTCGTTGATCCAGCTCTCGATCACCATCGCCAGGCCGGCGAAACAAAACCCGGTGACCGCGCGCAGCACCATCCAGACCGTGGCGTCGATCAACAGCACGTGGGCCAGCGCGGAGGCCGAAGCGACCGAAGCCAGCGCGGTGAAGGTGCGGATGTGGCCGACGTTCCTGACCATCAGCGGGATCAGACGACAGCCGGCCACGTAGCCGGCGAAATAGGCCGACATCAGGAACCCGATCTGAAGCAGCGTAAAGCCCTCGCCGTTGGCGCGCACGGCCAGCAGCGATCCCTGCAGGCCGTTGCCCATCAGCAGGACGCTGGCGGCCAGCAGCAGCGCGGCGATCGCGGCCAGCGTGCTACGCATCGCGGGCCTCACGCAGGGTCGATCGCGTTTCGCTCATCGGTGCAAAAGGTCAGGCGGCATCGCAAGTCCAGCAACGCCGCGCAAGTGTTCCTTGGTCGCCTCAGACCGCGGTGTGCCAGCCGAACGGGTCCGGGTCCCGGCCGCTCTGGATTCGCATCAGGCGCTGCCGCAGGCGCTCGGTGTGCGGACCGGTCTGGCCGCCGTTGACCGGCAGCTCGCGGCCCTGATAGATCACGGTGCCGACCCCGGCCAGCACCGCCGCGGTGCCCGACAGCGCCGCTTCGCCGTTGACGATCCACTCCAGCATTTCTGCGACCTCGAAGTCGCGCTCTTCGACCTGGTAGCCGTCCCCCGCGGCCAGCTTTAGCAGCGAGTCGCGGGTCACGCCCGGCAGCACCGAGCCGTCGAGGCGCTTGGTCAGGATCTTGCCGTCGGCCAGCAGCAGGAAATTGGCCGCGCCCGTCTCCTGGACGTCTCCGCCGGGGCAGAACAGCACCTGGTCGGCTTGATACTGTTCCCGCGCTTCGATGATCTGATGCACCGCGGCGGCGTAGTTGCCCCCGGTTTTGACCTGCCCCATCTGCGGGGTCGTGCGCATGCGCTGGTCTTCGACCAGCAGCTTCAGGGGCCGCCCGCCGCCTTCGAAGTAATCGCCCACGGGTGATGCCAGCACGTATAGCAGCGCCTCGGTCGATGCGCGCGCGGCGGCGCCGACGTTGGGTTCGGTCCCGATCAGCACCGGGCGCAGGTAGAGCGCGCCCGGGTAGGGCGGGATCGCGTCGCGGGCGGCGATGACGACGTCCTGAATGAGGCCTGAGAGCATGGCCGCGTCCGGCACCGGCAGGCACAGGAAGCCGGCACTGGCGCGCATCCGCTCGACGTGGCGGTCCAGGCGAAAGACGTGGACGCTGTCGTCATCCCAGCGGTACGCCTTCAGACCCTCAAAGCAGGCGCTGCCGTAGTGCAAAACGTGGGCCGCCGGGTGCAACGCCAGCGGCTCCAGCGGGGCCAGTTCGTGGGCGCCCCACGCCCCGTCGCGATATTGACAAACGCCCATCCGAGGGGCGAACTTGGAGCCGAAACTGGTGCCCATCGACAAACCTCGTTAATAAATCTGGCACCGTCGTGGACGGTCCCGACAAAAAACGAGGATTATACCAACGCGGTGGCCCGCAAACGAGCATCCCAGTGATCGTCTTTCGAGAGCCTGACGCCGGCTAATCGCGCTGCAGCATTTGCGGCAGTAGCGAGCGGCCTGTCAATGGCCAGGCTCAAGACTGGTTTCGGCTTTGCCGAAAGGGGAAGAAGAGGTCTGACTTGAGCCGTCCTTCACCGGAACGACGACTCGGCATCCGCCTGGCCTGGCTTGGGCCGACCGGGGGTGGTTCACCGCTCTCTTTTTGGCCCGGACGGCGGATGCAGAACTCCGGGGTCAGGGTCGGGTGTAGCAGCTTGGTCTCGGTGTCCTGGAGCGTGAGCGCGGCGATCATCTGGGTGGGCGTGAGTTCACCGGCCAGGATCGCTCGCTCGTCGTAGTCGGCCACCCGGTCGATGAAGGCGCGGTCCCAGTCCCGCTCGGGGTCGAAATTCGGTCCGTAGGTTCGCTCGACGAACACGAAGATCAGGTTGCCGAACGGCGCGAACAGCTCGAACTCGAAGTTCTCGACCAGCAACGGCAGGATTTCCTGCGCCCGGATGCCCTCGAAGCTGTCGAGCGAGCAATCGCGGTCGCGGAACTCGTCATCGATGCGGTGGCGCAAATGGTTGCGCTTGTAGGCCTGGGGTAGCTCGGTCCAAAACGGCTCCAGCGCGGCGCGCGCCTCGGGCCAGCGGAGGTGGCCGTTGCGGCCGATCATGTCCGAGGTCAGAAGCCGCCCGTCGTCCGCCAACGCCGCGCGGATCGAGCTTAGCAGGTGTTCGAGTTCCTGCACGTGGTGCAGCACCTGATTTGCGATCACGACGTCGTATCGCTCGTCGGGAGTCCAGCGGTTGAAATCAGCGGCCTGGAATCGAAAGCGTTTTTCCAGACCGGACTCAGCCGCCAGTTTGCGTCCGCGCGCGAGCATGGCGCGGTTCAGGTCGAGGCAGTTCACGTGGAAATTGTGCAGACCGGCATCGGTCAGCCGGCGGGCGAGTTCGACCTCGAGATCGCAGTTTCCGGCGCCGATCGAAAGCACCGCCAGGGTCCGACCGGGATGCGCCCTGCAATGGTCTGCCAGATACATCTCGAAGAACTGATCCGGACCGGAAAAACCGAGGTTTTCGAATTTAGGCCGCAGATATCGGTTGGACCAGTAGTGAAAAATCGGAGGCAGGTCGTGAACACACGTACAGCTACGGTAGATCCACCACTCGGCCAGCCAGCGATAGGCGTAGGAGGGCAGCAGTCGCCGGCCGACCGAGCGCGCGACGCGGCGACCGAGCCGTTTAAGACTCAGCAGAGGACTAGACACCGGGGCGGGACTTTCGCTCATCGACTCATTTTCGGGCTGCCGATGGCTAATTATATCGGCGTTGGCTTGGCGAATCCCGGACCCGCTTGGCAGAATGCCGGTCTTCCCCGCCGCGCCTGACCCGCGGCAGCCGAACGAAGCATGGCCGCCACGGTTGCCATTGTGTGCTTGAATTTAATTAATCGTTTAGTTAATATTTGTGCATGGACGAAGTCAGTTCTCCTGGGCGGCCGAGCGGTCGGCCGCCCGACGAAGTGCGACAGCAGCTGCTTGCCGCGGCACGGGCGCTGTTTGCCGACAACGAGTTCACCGCGGTGTCGATCAAACGTATCGCCCGGCGCGCCGGGGTCAACAGCGCAATGATCCAATACTACTTCGGCGGCAAGCGGGGGCTTTATCTGGCGATCGCCGAAGAGGTTCTCGGACCGCTGCTGGAGCATCTGCGCGAGGGCGCCGATCTCGAGGCTTTCATCAAGGACTACACCGCGGTCCTGACCGCCAACCCCTGGTGGCCCGGTTTTCTGCTGCGCGAAGTGGTGCTGGGCGGCGATGATCTGCGCGCATCGTTCGCCGATCGCTTCGGCACGCGGATGCGCGGGGGCCTGTTGGCGCTATTGAACGCCGGCATCGACGGCGGCGAACTGAGGCCCGACCTCGATCCCCGCCTGACGCTCCAGTCCTTGATCGGGCTATTGGTGTTTCCGTTTCTTGCCCAGCCGCTGATGCGCAAGGTGCTGGACCTGGACCTGGCCGAAATCGGGGCGGCCGGTCTGGCCCGGCACACAACGGCGCTTTTTTTGCACGGAGTGGCCAATGAATAGGTCGATGCTCGATGGCTTCACGATCGGATGGCTGCTGTTGCCGGCGATCCTCGGCGCGTGCTCGTCGGAGCCGTCAAGCAACGAGGCGGTCGGCTTGACCGAGTCGGATCGGATCGAGCTGGTGGCCGATCGAAGCGAGCCGATCGTCGAGCTTTGGGTTGCGGAAGGGGCGGAGGTCGAAGCCGGCGACGTGCTGCTGGAGCTCGACGGCGCGCGCCTGGACGAGCGACTGGCGCTGACCCGGGCGTTGGTCGAACTGGCGGGAGCCTACTACTCCGAGTTGGT
>JBFGYD010000207.1:0-5188 GCA_041587615.1 Lysobacterales bacterium | reverse complement strand
CACCCGGCTGGATCACTGCCGTAATCCCCTGGTCGGCGGCGGCGTCGATGCCGTCGCGAAACGGAAAAAACGCATCCGAGGCCATGACCGAGCCGGCCACGGGCAGCCCCGCCTCCTCGGCTTTGAGCCCGGCGATCCGCGCGCTGAAGACCCTGCTGGGCTGCCCGGCGCCGATGCCGATAGTGCACCCGTCGCGGGCATAGACGATGGCGTTGGACTTGACGTATTTCACGACCCGCCACGCGAATTTGAGATCCTCCATTTCGGTTGCGTCAGGGGCGCGCTTGCTGACCACGTCGAGAGAAGCGGTGTCCAACCCGCCCCGGTCCGCTGTCTGCACCAGCAAGCCGCCGCCGATCGGGCGGAATTCCAGCGCGGCGCCGGCGGCGTCGGGATCGGCTTCCAGCACGCGAACCTTGGGTTTCTTCGCCAGCGCCCCCAGCGCATCGGGATCAAAGCCGGGCGCGATCAGCACCTCGACGAACTGACGTCTCAAAATCTCCGCGGAGATTTTCCCATCCAGCGGCCGGTTGAACGCGATGACGCCGCCGAACGCGGACGTCGGGTCGGCGGCGTAAGCTTTATCGTAGGCTTCGAGCGGGGTCGAGGCGACCGCCACGCCGCACGGGTTGGCGTGTTTGACGATAACACAGACGCAATCCACGCCAAACGCGCCGGCGCACTGGAGCGCCGAGTCAGCATCGGCCAGATTGTTGTACGAAAGCGCTTTGCCCTGGTGCTGCCGAGCGATTGCCAGCGCGCCCTCCGGTGCGTCCGGCGTGCGATACAGCGCCGCTTTCTGGTGCGGGTTTTCGCCGTAGCGCAGGTCCATGATCTTCGTATGGCCGGCGCTGAAGCTTGCCGGAAAGCCTTGCTCGAAACGCTCGCTCAGGTAGGCCGCAATGGCGCCGTCGTAGGCGGCGGTGTGCGCGAACGCCTTGGACGCGAGCGTTCGGCGGGTAGCCAAGCTGGTGCCGCCTGCTCCAATTTCCTGCGCCACCCGCGGGTAGTCGCTCGGATCGACGAGCACCGCGACCCGGGCGTGGTTCTTGGCCGCCGCGCGGACCATCGCCGGGCCGCCGATGTCGATCTGCTCCAGCGACTCGTCGGTCGAGGCGCCGGCGGCGACCGTGCGCTGGAACGGGTAGAGGTTGACCGCGACCAGGTCGATCGGATCGATACCGGCGGCGGCCATCTCGGACTCGTCCCGGCCGGGTCGGCCGAGAATGCCGCCGTGAATTCGCGGGTGCAGGGTCTTGACCCGGCCGTCCATCAACTCCGGCGATCCGGTGTGGTCGCTGACGTCGGTGACCGCGATACCGGCTTCACGCAGAGCCTTCGCGGTACCGCCCGTGGACAGGATCTCGATCCCGTGGCGGCTCAACTCGGCGGCGAATTCGACCAGTCCGGTCTTGTCGGAGACGCTCAAAAGCGCCCGCCGGGGCGCGACGGTGTCGGTGCTCATGTGGATACAGGACGGAGCGGCTTGACGAAAGCCGCGGAGTATAACCCAAGGTGTCTTCGATCCCGAGTGAGCCGGCTCCGGCGGGCCGCTCCTTTGCCTCCGGCAAAACCGCAACCCACCTGCGCCTGGGTTCATCCGGGGCCGCGGAGTTGGCACGGGGTGTCTTCGATCCCGAGTGAGCCGGCTCCGGCGGATGGGAGCAGGGGGTCAGGACCTTTTTTTAGAGGTCCTGACCCCTTTTCGCCGAACGGAGCCGTCCTACGCCGCAGCGTAGGCGAAGGTCCCGGAGCCTCGGCGTCGCAAGAGCAGGCGCAAGCCGCTTCGTTGAACGGAGTCGTTCTCTAAAGGCACGGCACATGACGAGGCAGGCGCAAGTGGGTTGCGGTTTTGCCGCCAGGCAAAGAAGCGGCCCACTGGAGCCGTCTTGCCTTCGACGAGGGCTAATCTACAAAAAACTGCCGCCGAAACACGATCTCGATCGGCTGCGGAACCCCGGGCGGCGTCACGTGGACCTTGAATTCGAGGGTCTCCTCGTCGGTCACGCGAACGAAGCCGACGTAGTACTTCGCGTCCTGCTCTTCGATCAGGCGCAGGTCGAGGTCTCGGCGCTGTCCGGTCAGGTTGGTCGCGCTGGCCACGACTTCGGCCACCGAGGGCTCGTGGAGTTCGCCCTCGCCGCGCTTCTTCATGACCGTGATGTTGAGCATCGCGCGATTCTGGGAACGGGTGATGCCGTAGGCGCGGGCCACCTCCGGGGTCAGGACGTCGGTCGCCAGCGCGTTGAAATGAATCACGTACTCGCCGACGTCGACGGATTCTTGGCTCGTCGCCGGAACCGTCGTTACCGACGGAGGATCGCCTTCGGCGCAGCCGCCGAGGATCGCCACCAGGATCAGTACGCCGGTTATCGAATGCGCCCCGCCTTTCATGTCCACCCTCCTCGGTCAGCGATCCGATCGATCTTACACCAAGCCAAGTGATTCACAAATCGGGCGGCATCAGGCCCTCGCGGCCAGGTCCAGCAGCGGCTGGACCAACAGCATGCGCCCCAACTGCAGCGCGATCAGCGCGATCATCGGTGAAAAATCCAGGCCTCCGAGCGGGGGCAGCGCGCGCCGGATCGGACCGACTACCGGCTCCGAAAGCTGGTACAGCAGCGGCGCGATCGGCGTGTCGCCGTGCGGCGCGACCCAACTCAGCAGCACCTTGACGAAGATCACGAACATCAGGATCAGTACCGTGGTGTCGATCAATTGGGCGCCGGCCACGGCAATCAGGCGGCCGATCGAAGCGCCGGTGCCCAGTAGGGCCAGCACCAGCAGCAGGGCGACGATCTTCAGCACCCAGGCCACCAGCAGCGCGGGCAGATCCATGCGCCCCCAGTTAGGGATCACGCGGCGCAACGGAAACAACACGGGGTTGGTGATCTTGACCAGAAACTGGCACACCGGGTTGAAGAAATTGGCCCGCACCAGTTGCAGCATGATCCGAATCAGCAGCACCGCGATGTAGAAACCGAACACCGTCTGAATCAGGAACACACCGGCGTTGCCGACGTAAGAACCGCCCATCAATCGTCCTCCATTGCCGACAGCTCGCGTCCCCTCTCGGCAGCGCCCGCGACGGCCTCAAGGAACACGTCGTGCAGCCGATGGCGCTCGAATATGTTGAGCGCGCGCTCGGTGGTCCCGCCCTTGGACGTGACTTCGTCACGCAGGCTCTTGGGGTCCTTGCCGCTCTCGCTGATCATGCGCGCCGCGCCCAGCGCGGTCTGCGCGGTCAGCGCGCGGGCGATGGCGCGGGGTAGTCCCAAGCCGATCGCCGCTTCCTGCAACATTTCGACGGCCAGGAAGAAATACGCCGGGCCGCTGCCGGACACCGCGGTGACGACGTCCATCAGGGCCTCGTCCTCGACCCAAACGCCAAGGCCCACCGATTCGGCCAGTGCCATGGCGGAGCGGCGCTGGTCCGCGTTCACGTCGGCGGTGGCGTAAAGCGCCGTGGCGCCGGCGCCGACCATCGCCGGCGTGTTCGGCATCATCCGCACCACCGGCCAGTCGACCCCGAGCCAGCGGTGGATCTGCTCTGAGTGGATGCCGGCGGCGACCGAGATCACGAGCGGGCGGTGCAGGCCGGCCTCGGGGTCCAGCGCTTCCAGGGTTTGGCGCATCGACTGCGGCTTGACCGCCAGCACCAATACGTTGGAGAAGCGCACGACGTCGTCGTTATGCTCGCTGGTCAGCACCTCGAGACGCTGCTCGAGGTGACGCAGCTTCGGCGGGTGGAGGTCGGAGACCATGATGTGGTCCGGCGGCACGCCGCGGCGAATCATGCCCGCGGCCAGGCAGTTGGTGACGTTGCCGCCGCCGATGAAGCCGATGGACCTGCGTTCGAGTTTTGCTTTCATCGCGTTCCGTTGTTGTTGTCCGTGTGGTCGGCCGTCAGCCCGCGCGCGGCGCGCGCGGACCGAACAACGCGGTGCCCACTCGCACCATCGTCGCGCCCTCGGCGACCGCCGCATCCAGGTCGCCGCTCATGCCCATCGACAGCGTATCGAGGTCGAAACCGGAGTCTTTCAGGCGCTCATACAGCGCCCTGAGCTCGGCGAAGTAGCGCCGCTGTACCGCGATCTCTTCGCTCGGCGGTGGAATCGACATCAGCCCCCGTAAGCGGATGCCCGGCAGCTCGATGGCCATTTCCGCCAGCGCCAAGATCTGCTCCGCCGCGGCGCCGGACTTGGTCGCCTCGTCGCCGAGCTTGACCTGCAGGCAGCACTGAAGCGGTGCCATCGCCGGCGGCCGCTGGGCGCTCAGGCGACGGAGGATTTTCGCACGATCCACGCTTTGGACCCAGTGAAAATGGTTGGCGATCGCGGCGGTCTTGTTGGACTGGACCGGGCCGATGTAATGCCACTCCAGCTCGAGATCGTCGAGTTCGGCGATTTTCTCCAGCGCCTCGGAAACGTAATTCTCGCCGAACGCACACTGCCCGAGGGCGTAGAGTTCGCGGATCGCCGCCGCCGAGTGGCGTTTGCTGACCGCCAGCAGCTTCACCTCGGCCGGGTCGCGCCCGCAGGCCGCGGCGGCGCGCGCCAGGCGCTGGTGCACCGCTTCGAATCGTTCTCGGGAATGATTCATAAGTCCTTGATCGCTTTTGCATCCGAAGGGCCCTTGACGTATTTTACGGGTTGCCGCGGCGGGCGGCAGGGTATTCGCAAATCAGTCCCGGCCGGGCCCGGGCGGCGGCAACGGAGACATTTGGATGGACATCGCTGAACTGTTGGCGTTTTCGGTCAAGAACAAGGCCTCGGACCTGCATTTGTCGTCGGGTCTGCCGCCGATGATCCGGGTCGACGGCGACATCCGCCGGATCAACGTCCCGGCACTTGACGAAAAAACGCTGCACGCGCTCATTTACGACATCATGAGCGACAAGCAGCGCAAGG
This sequence comes from Lysobacterales bacterium, assembly GCA_041587615.1. GTDB lineage: Bacteria > Pseudomonadota > Gammaproteobacteria > Xanthomonadales > SZUA-38 > JBFGYD01. The sequence continues at coordinate 278 of JBFGYD010000207.1, read as the reverse complement.
ACTACGAGGAGTTCCTGGAAACGGACTTTTCGTTCGAGATTCCCGGCCTGGCGCGGTTTCGGGTCAACGCGTTCAACCACAACCGCGGCTCGGGGGCGGTGTTCCGCACCATTCCGACCGAGATCATGACGCTTGAGGACCTGAACTGCCCGGCGGTGTTCCGCGACATCATCAACGTGCCGCGCGGCCTGGTGCTGGTGACCGGACCGACCGGTTCCGGCAAGTCGACCACGCTGGCGGCGATGGTCGACCACATCAACAAGACCGAGCACGGGCAT
>JBFGYD010000206.1:0-5201 GCA_041587615.1 Lysobacterales bacterium | reverse complement strand
TAGCGGCCCCAGCGATAGGGTCCGAACAGCGCCTCGCAGGCCTCGATCATCGCCTCGGTGCCGGCAAACTCGGCGACCGCTGCGGACAGCACTTCCGGTTCGGCATAGATCCCGGCGCGCTCGCTCAAGGGCGCGAATTGCAGTTCCCCGACCGCCAGCGCCAGCAGATAACTCGGAATCGGCTGCGGCATCTCGAAGCGGTACGTGCCGTCGTCCCTCGCCTCCGGGTCGTTGCCGGCGCCCATGACCGCGCGCAGCCCCGGTGGGGTTCGAATGGTGGCCTCGAAAGTGAACCGGACCCGGGGCGTGTCCTGGATCGGCACCCACGATCGGGCGTGGATCGCCTGCGACTGGGAGAACAGAAACGGCGCCCGGCGCCCGGCGGTCTGGGCCCGGCTCAGCCACTGGAGACCCGAGGCCGCGGGCGAGGTCCGGTATCGGATCGTGACCGTGCGGGTCTCGGGCGCCAGGGCGACGGTCAGCGGTGCGCCCATGAATCCATCGGCCGCGCCCAGTGACCAATCGAGTTCCTGCCCGCCCGACCTCACCGAGTCGATCTCGAGGTCCCGGGTGTCGAGCACCAGCGTCGCGGCGGGCCCGGCGACCGGTTCGAGCGCCAGCGTGGCGCTTCCGACCAGCTTTAGGGCGTCGAAATCCACGCTCAGGTCGAGTACGAGGTGCTCGACCTGCACCTCGTTGGTGTTGGCAAACGAATGCGGGTCCGGGTCCGGTCGTTCGGGTTCGGAGGCGGTGTGGGCGGGGGGTTGCGGCGATCGCTCCGACGAATTGTCGCGCCCGCATCCGCTCGCGCTCAGAGCGGCCAGCAGCATCAGCCAGGCTCCAGTTCTCATGGATATTCCTCCGTCGGGCCTGGGCTTGAAATCCGTCGCGCTCCGATTTGGGCCCACGTTGCTATCAGTCCCCAGCTCAGCCCGATCACGACGCCCAGATCGAGAATGCCGCGCCAGGGCTGGCTGAGCTGGTGAAACAGTACAATCAGCACGACGATCCCGGCGGTCACAAGGTAGGTCGTAACGAGTCGCCGCCGGGGGGCGGCGTAGAAGCCCATCGCATACAGCGGCGCCAGCACGCAGTCGAGCGCCCGGCCGCGCTCACGGATCTGGCCGACCCTTCGGACCAGGCGCGGCGAATACCCGAGCTGGAAACCGCGGTAGCCCTCCGAATAGGCCATAAATACCGCATTCGCGATCAGCAGCAGCCAGTGCGGCCAGGCGAGGGTGGTGGTGAGAGCGTCGGCGGCCACCTGCGACAGGCGCCAGATCGCCCACAGCATCAATCCGCTGAAGCCAAAAATCGCCCACCAGGCGCCCAGTTTCCGCAAGCTCGAGTCTCCGCGCTCGAAAGCGCGCTATCTTCGCAGCCGACCCCCAAGATGTCCAACCCCCGCGCCCCATGGCCGGAGCATGAAGCCGGCGCCGCCAGACAGTTCAAAATCTGCGGCACCTGACGACCAAAAAGTTGAACTACGTCCAGACCATAACCGGCCTGTGCCGACCGACGCGTCGACGCTCTCGACCTCTGTTCGAGCTGGTCTGCGCCCGAGAATCTACGAGCTTCTATTTATAGCGTCGCCCGTCTTCGACCATTTCCACCTGCTCGCCGTGGATCGTGCCCACCGTGGCGGATGCGTCAATTTCGAGCTTGACCTTTTTGTCGAAATACAGGTCGCCCTGCACCACGCTGTTGGCGCCGATGATGACCCGGGTCGCCTTTTCGCGCCCAAACCACGACGAGGGACCGCGCGGCTTGCGCACGCGCAGATCGCCGGCGACCTCGCTGTTGCTCAACTTGATTCGGCCCTGGTAGGTTTCCAGGTCTCCGTCCACGGAGGTGCCCTCGAGCTCCATTTCTCCGTTGATGGTCTCGACGCTGCCTTCGATGTGGCTGCCCTGTGAAGTTCGGACGCCGCCGTTGACGCTTTTGACGCCGCCCTTGACAAGCACGTTGCGCTCCAGTTCGATACTGCCGTTGACCGCCTCGATAGCGCCGACCTCGGCGCTGTCGGCGACGCGAATCGTGCCGTTGACCGACTCGATCCGGCCGCCGCGGGTGCCCGTTCCGACGCGAATCGACCCGTTGACCGTGCTCAGGTCGCCGACAACCGCGTCGGTGCCGATGGTGACGCTGCCGTTGACCGAGCTGAAATCGGATTCGGGGCGTTTGGCGCCGTCTTCGACCTTGACCGATTTGGCCAGCGCCAATGCCGGCAGGGCGATGCCGAGAACCACGATCAGACCGAACCATGAACGTTGCTGTTGCATCATCTCAATACCCCAAGTGTTCCAAGCGGGATGTTTCGCCCGGCGGTTTGCGCGGGCTGCCAATCTGAAGGATTGGACGCGGCCGGTGAGCAATGAGTTTAAATGCGTCGCTGGCGGCCGGCCGGTTTCGGTACCGCTGCCGGGAGGAGATCTGACTCTGCAGGAAGCGGCGATCCCGGTCGCGCTTGCCGATCGCTGGCTGGCGGAGCTGACGGCGGAGATCGGCTGGGAGCAGGAAGTGCTGAGGATCTTCGGCCGAGAGGTCAAGGTGCCGCGCCAGGTGGCCTGGCACGGCGATGCGGGCCGGACCTACCGCTATTCGGGGGTCGTGCACGAGCCGCGCCCGTGGACGGCGCTGTTGCGCGAAATCAAGCGGACGGTGGAGCGACTCGCCGGGGCCCGCTTCAACAGTGTGCTGGCCAATCGTTATCGTGACGGCGCCGACTCGATGGGCTGGCACAGCGACGACGAGCCCGAACTCGGACCCGAACCGGTGATCGCATCACTGAGTCTGGGCGCGAGCCGCAAGCTGCGTTTTCGGCACCGGCAGCGGTGCGAGCCCGCGCGCCAGCTGACGCTGGACCACGGCTCACTGCTGGTGATGCGCGGCGCCACCCAGACTAATTGGCAGCACGCGCTGCCCAAAACCAGGCGTCCGGTCGGGCCGCGGATCAACCTGACTTTTCGACGGATTATCTCACCGCATGAGGCATGATCTCAGCGCGCCGCGATCGGCACCGGGTTACAATGTCGCGATGCCTGATTACGTGCGTAAATTTGTCGGCCTGATCCTGCTGGTGTGGACCATCGGCTGGGTGTCGATCCTGGCGCTGTGAGCGAGACGACCCCCCCGGCGCGGCTGCCGCCCAAGGCGCTGCTGCTGTTCATCCTGCCGCTGCCGCTGCTGGCGGTGCTGCTGGCGGCCCTGGTCGCCGGCGAACTGGGGCGCTTGTTCGTCAGCGCCGCGGCGTTAGCGCTCTACTTCGGCGCCGGTGCGCTGATGCGCCGCGGGATGCTGGACGAGCTGGCGATGAACGAGCGCCGCTACGCCGTCGATGCACCGGTTCCGCGCAAGCTGCTCGCGGCGCTGATGGCCGGCGCCGGCACGTGCTTGGCCAGCCAGTTTCTGACCGCGCAGTCGTGGTTCGAGACCCTGGGCTACAGCCTCGGCACGATCGCCGGCGCGGTGCTGCTGTATGGGCTCGACCCCCGGCGCAAGACCGGTTCGGGCGCCGAACTCGAAATCGCTAGGGCGCTGGCGGTAGCTGAACAGAAAATCCTCGATATCGAGGCGGCCAATAGCGACATCGGCTGTCCGGAGCTGAGCGAGCGACTGGATCGGATCAGCGCCAAGGCCCGCACGATCCTCGATTTGCTGCACCAAAAACCGCAGGCCATCGGCGACGCCCGGCGCTTTCTGAGTTCCTATCTGGAGGGGGCCGAGAGGGTTGCACGGGGCTATGCCAAGACCCAGCGGCAACTTGGATCGGACGAGCTGGAGAGCAATTTCCGCAACGTGCTGGTCACGATCGAGACGGTGTTTGGCGAGCAGCATCAGAAATTGTTGGAGGACGAGGTCATGGACCTGGACGTCCAGATCGAGGTGCTGACCACGCAGATGAACCGCGAAGGCGTGGCTTGACCCGCGAAACCCATCAGCCCCCGGGCGATCCGGACTCGGTTCCCGTCGAGGTCGACCGGCCGTCCGAGGTGGAGGCCCCCGCGCTTGACGACCTGGCGCGGGCGCTCGACCTGACCGATCCCCAGGCGGTCCTGTTCTTCGGCAGCAAGGTCCAGCATCGGCTCAGCCGGATATCGCGCAAGATGCTGGAGCAGGTAGCCGCCGAGCGGGTGGCCGACGCGGGCGCGGCGCTGGACGAAATGCTGGCCGTCATTCGCGAGTTCGACTTTCGCCAAGCCGATCCCAACGTCAGGCCCCCGTGGTGGAAGCGGTGGTGGCCCGGGGCGCGGCCTTTGCGCCGTCTGCTCGATTCGATTCGGGCGCTGCGCCGCCGGGTCGAGGAGACCAGCCTGCGTCTGGAGCGGGAGAAGACCGCGCTACTGACCGACGTCGTGGCAATGGGCAAGCTGGATCAAAAGTGCCGCGCGTACCTTGACGAACTGGACCGGCATCTGGCGGCGGCGCGGCTGGTGATCGATCGGGGCGACGCCGGCGCCCGGGCCCCGGAACTGCTGCAGCGGGTCACCGATTTGAGCGTGTCGCGGCAGGTCGGCCAGCAGGCGAGGGCGAGTCTGCTGCTGGTCCAGGACAGCGGCCGCGAACTGATCTCGAGGGTCAACTTCGTGCTGACCGCGACCGTTCCCGCCTGGCAACAGCATATGGCCCAGCTGGTCGCGATCTGGCGCAAACGCCGCGCGGCCGACGCGGTCGAACAGGCCCGTGCAATCGGCGAAGACATGGCCAGCGCGGGCGCCGACCTGCGCGAGGCGCGTGAGCGCGTCCGCCGGGCCCTCCGGCAGGGCGTCTACGACCTCGACGCCATCGCCGAGGCCAACGAGCAGCTCGGAGCCGCGCTGGAAGAGGGCCGTGAAATGGCCGCGCGCGGTCGCGAGGCCCGCGCGCAGGCGCTCGCTACGCTCCAGAGCAGCAGCCCGCCGGACTCCGGGGCTAGCGGCGAAATTCGTGAGGGCGGGGACATGGGGTAAACTGGTTCGATCTGATCGACTGGAGGGGTTAGTATCCTGTGTGGGTAGTTCGTTAACTATCAGCGTGCCGCACAAGGCCTGTGGCAAGGCGCGTTTCGCCGGGAATGGCCCGGTCCTTGCCAAGAAACGCAACGCCGCCAGAGGCCTTGTGCGGCGCGCCCTTAGGGAGCGTGCAGGATCGCCAACTACGGCGTTGTGTTCCTTGGTAATATCCAGATATTGCCTGCGGAACACGCCTTGTATTTGGCGACC
>JBFGYD010000205.1:0-5209 GCA_041587615.1 Lysobacterales bacterium | reverse complement strand
CGGTGGCGCCCGTTGTGATCGGCCATGTAGATCGAGGGCGGATCGAAAAACCCTTCGGTCAGGTAGAAGATCCTGTCCTTCGGGCCGAGGTCGAGATAGCCGGCGCTGTTGTCTTCGATCATCGGGCGGGACTTGCCGCCGCCGATCGGCACCCGGTAAATGAGCCGGCGACCGCGATGCTGGGCGTGGAAATACACCGAGCGGCCTTTGCCGGAAACCTGCCACTGCTCGGGCGAGAGCGCGTTCTGATCGGTGATCGGCTCGTGACGCTGGTGGCGCAGCGAAAGGCGGATCAGCTCGGTAAATTCGGCCAGCGAGTCGGGCCGGCGCTTCCGGCCGTAGACGATGGCATCGCTGGCCGGGGTAAATACCGGTCCGAAATCGGCTCCCGGGTTGTCGGCGGTCAGGTTAGTGATCCGGCCGCTTTCCAGCGCCAGCAGGAAAACGTCCGGATTGAGGCTGACGTAAGGCGGCGGGCTGGAATTGGCGGTGAACGCCAGCGACAGACCGTTGGGCGCCAGCGACCAGTCAAACGGCACCACGCCGGTCGAACGATCGAAATTGGGCATCAGGTCTTTGACCGCGCCGCTCTCGAGGTCGAGTCGGAACAGATGGATCACCGAACCGCTCGGAGCCCCGCCGTCGGTCCGCCGCACGAAGCGCGATTCGCTGCCGCGCGCGAAGCGCTCCTGGGCCTGGAGTCGCGACATGCGGATAGTCAGGACGTCCACGTTGTCGTTCACGTCGGCAAACGTCGGTGCCTCGAAAATGATAGCGTCGCCCGCTGGCGCAAACCGGGGCTTGGCGGTGTTGGACGGAAATCGCGTCACCGGCGTAGGCTCGCCGCCGCGCAGGCTGAGCAGGTAAAGCTGACTGGGCTCGGCGTCGCGGATCGAGGCGTATACGATACTGCGGCTGTCGGGCGCCCAGGAAGGGTCGAAGTCCGGACCCGGATTGCGGGTCAACTGGCGAGGGCCATCGTCGCCGTCGGTCGCGACCAGCCATAGATCCACCATCGGATGAGCGGCCCCGCGGCGGTACGCGGTCACGGTAAACACGACCCAGCGCCCGTCGGGCGATACGACCGGCCGGCCAACCCGGGCCATGTCCCAGATCCGTTGCCAGTCCATGGCCCCGAAGCCGGCCTCGGCGCGGGGCGCCCCGATCGGGCACAGACCGGCGGCCAGAATCCCAGCCAGGCACCAGCCGCATGAATTGACGCAGCGCCCGATCATTGCTCGGATTTTAGCAAACGCCGGCGGTAACACGCCCCGCTTCTTGGTTGCGGAGAATGCTCGCCCGAAGATTCCGCCTCAGACGATCCCGTAGGCCAGCATCGCGTCGGCAACCTTGATGAAACCAGCGACATTGGCACCCTCGAGATAATTGACCCAGTCTTTTCGCTCACCATAGCGCACGCACTTTTCGTGGATGTTCGCCATGATGTTGCGCAGCCGTTCATCGAGTTCGTCACGCGACCAGGACAGGCGCATGGAGTTCTGGGTCATCTCCAGACCGGACACCGCGACCCCGCCGGCGTTGGCCGCCTTGCTTGGACCGTACATGATCTTGGCGTCCAGATATTTGTCGATCGCGTCCTGGGTGGACGGCATGTTGGCTCCCTCGGCAATCGCGATGCAGCCGTTGTTCAACAGCTTGTCCGCGTCTCCGGCGTCGATTTCGTTCTGAGTGGCGCACGGAAAAGCCAGATCGCACGGAACGCCCCAGGGAGCTTGGTCGGCGTGATACTCACAACCGAACTCCTCGGCGTACTCGGAGATCCGACCGCGGCGTTTGTTCTTGAGCTCCATCACGAAGGCCAGGCGCTCCTCGTCCACCCCGCGGGGGTCGTGAACGAAGCCACCGGAGTCTGACACCGTCACCACCTTGCCTCCGAGCTGGTTGATCTTCTCGACCGTGTACTGGGCGACGTTGCCGGAGCCGGACACCAGGCAGGTCTTGCCCTCGACGGCGTCGTCTTTGTGCTTCAGCATGTCTTCCATGAAATAGACCGCACCGTAGCCGGTGGCCTCGGTCCGGATCAGACTGCCGCCGAACGCGAGCCCCTTGCCGGTCAGCACCCCGGTGAATTTATTCTCGAGCTTGATGTACTGGCCGAACATGTAGCTGATCTCGCGCGCGCCGACCCCGATGTCACCGGCCGGCACATCGGTATAGGGACCGATAAAGCGGTGCAGCTCGGTCATGAATCGCTGACAGAAGCGCATGACCTCCGAATCGGACTTGCCCCTCGGATTGAAGTCCGAGCCGCCCTTGCCGCCACCCATCGGCAAGCCGGTCAGGCTGTTCTTGAAAGTCTGCTCGAAGGCCAGGAATTTCAGAATGCTTTGGGTCACGCTGGGATGGAAACGAATCCCGCCTTTGTAGGGGCCGATCGCCATGCAATGCTGGACCCGGTAGCCGCGATTGGTGCGTACGTTGCCCTCGTCGTCCTGCCAGCAGACCCGGAACGATACGATGCGGTCGGGCTCCGACAGCCGCTCGAGAATCTGAGCGTCGCGATATTCCGGCTTGTCTTTAATGTACGGCAGAATCGACTGAGCAACCTCGTACACGGCCTGGTGGAATTCGGTTTCTCCCGGATTTCGGCGCTTGAGCCCGGCCATGAATTCGTTCAGCGTATGAATCGTTGAATATGGCATCGGTCCCCTCCCATTTGAACGATCAAGCGTCGGACCAACCATAGACCTATTCGGCGATCGTGCCAAGCAGGCGGCGCGGGGCCCGCTGCGGGCCGAGAGGCGGGTTCGGGTCGCGGCCCATCGTGAAACAACTTTTTACTTTTATTCAGCGCACTTCGCGACAATTTGCAAGCAATTTCTGAGTCTTGCGGGATATAATGTCGGCGACCGGAATCCACTCCGGTTGGACCACCAGATCGGAATCGAACTATGGAGCCCAGGGTGATATCTCTGTCCTCAGCATCACCGCCGCAGAGCAAGCCGGGCAGGGACTCGCGTTTCGCCGGGCGCCGGGCGTTCGATGCGTGGCTCGAATCATTGCCTCTGGCGAACGTCTCGGCCGCCGGCGCTGAGCTACTGGCGGGACTGCAGGAACTCAACCATTCCAAGCTCAGTTCGCGCTTCCGGCTGCACGCGCTTGAGAGCCTCACCGAGCCCTGCCTGGCGGTCGTCGGAGCGCTCGACAAGGGCTACCAGGACACGGCGTTTCCGCTCAACGACAAAACCGACAAGGTCGGACGCATCGCGCTGCATTTCTTCCGCAGCCTGGCGCTGGGCTACCGCCTGGCCGCCGACCAGTTCGCCGCCCAGTCGATCAAGTTCTCGCTGCTTCACCGGCGCGCCGGGCTGTTGTGCCTGCACCGCGCCCTGTGCTGTTACGAGCAGCTTCAGTACCGCGCCAGTCTGCTTTACAAACCGCTGCCGCGCGGCAGCTGGAACGAGATTCACACGCTGTACGCGTTCGCCGAGCAAAACGGCGCCCAGAATAAGGCCTTCGAGGACGCGCTGGGCTGGCTCAAGAAAACCCATCGCGTCGTTGACGTTTACAAGCGCATCTTGCTGATGGGACTGTGCGATCCTTCGCGCCTGGGACAGCGCGCGATCCAGCAGGTGTACCGTGCCTGCGAAATCTGGGGCGGTCGCTGCCGCATCGACTCCGGCACCGACGGCAAAGGGCGGCGCGGCCAGTTCGCAATACGGGTTACCGGCGACGAGCCGCCGCAGTTGGTGGCCGAAGACGACACGCCGCCCGTGGCCGACTTTTCGTTCGACCTCGGCGAATTGAAACAATGGCTCGATGGCCGGCTGGCCGGCAGCGAGGCCCAGCATGGGGACGTCGCCTTCAAGCTAGGAAACCACCAGACCTTGATTCTAGACGGTCTGCTGATCCGGCAACTGGTGCAGACCTGGGGCGTGCGTATTTCCCGGCGCTTCCAGCGTATTCCAGCCGGACACTCCATCCGCGTGGTGTTGGGCCTGAACGGGATCCATTTCCTGGCGGCCGGCGAACAGAGCTTCAGTCAGTTTCTGGAGGAAACCGGCAACGAAAGCCTCACCGAACAAGCCGGATCGCTCAACAACTGGGTCAGCGGCAGCGATCAGCGCTTTCGTCCGCCGGTGCACGATGCGCAGGTACTCAATCAGAGTCTCGGCGGCTACCGTCTGCGGCTGTCGGAACCGGAAGAGATGCACTTGCGGGTCGGCGAACTGGTGGCCTTGAGCGCTTCGAGCATCAGCGAGAGCGACGCCGTGTGGATGATTGGCGCCGTCCGATGGCTGCATGCGGTCAGCACCCGAGAGTTGGAGGTCGGGGTTTCGATCATCGGCCAGGACGCCCAGGCGACCGCAGTGCTGGCGCAGGTTGCGGGACGTCGCGTGCCGCCGGCCCGGGGTTTGCTGATGAAGGGCTTTCGTAGCGACGCCGGGAAGCGCGAGTTTCTGGCCGTGCCGCCGCTGTCAGGCGTCGATCTGGACACCAAGCTGTTGATGTGCTGGCGCGGCGAAATGCGCATGCATGACGCGGAGCTGAGCCTGACCGAATTCACCGACCGCACCACCGAATACTGGCGCCTTCGCTTCTCCCGCGACACCGCTGAGATCGACGACGTGGGCGAGCTGCCGGCAATTTCCGCCGGAGCCCGGCACTAGGCTAGGGCGCTTCTGCAACGCGATCGGGCAGCCGGCCCAGGCGTACCTCGCGATGGGTGATATAGACGCCGGCCCCGAAAATGACCCCCGCCCCGACCCAGGTCCATAGATCGACGGCCTGGCCGAACAGCCAGTATCCGAACAAGGCCGAAAACGGCAGCCGGACGAAGTCGAACGGCATCACCGCGGACGCGTCGCTGGCTCTCATCGCTCCGGTGAACAGCAGGTGGCCGGTAGTACCACAACCGCCCAGCGCCACCATTAGAAGCCAGCCCCCGGGACTTGGCCATTGCCAAACCGCGAGCGCCGGAAGCAGCGCCAGCGGCGTCATCATCAAACCCATGTAAAACACGATCGCCGCCGGCGTTTCGGTGCGCGACAGGGTCTTGATCATCAGTACCGAAATCGCCATGGTCATCGCCGCGACCAGGACCACGATGGTCGGCAGCGACAGCGGTTGCAGCCCTGGACGCAGGATGATGAGCGCGCCGATAAATCCGACCGCGGTTGCGCTCCAGCGGCGCGCTTTGACCTTCTCTCCGAGCACCAGCGCCGCGCCGATGGTCACCCACAGCGGG
>JBFGYD010000204.1:0-5210 GCA_041587615.1 Lysobacterales bacterium | reverse complement strand
GGAGTCGACCAGGAAATTGATCTGCGCGTAGATCGCCCCCCGGTCCTCGAGGTGCCAGAACGCGTAGCGCCCGCGGTGGCGCAAATGCAGCGGGCGGCTGTCGTCGGGCGTGCGGTAGTCCAGCGGCGCCAGATGGTCGAACGCGGTGACCAGCCGGCGCGGGTCGTCGAACAGCGGTCCGAACATCTCGCCCCACTGGATCCAAGCCATGCTTGGATCGCCCACCGTCGCGGCCAGTTCCAGATGTCGCTGTTGGCCGCTGCGATCGATCAGTTTGAGCGTCATGCGGCTTGGATCGCGGATGACGCCCAGCGCCGCCAACGCCGGCGGGCTGGACAGATAGTAGGTCGCTTCGCGGCGGCCGAAATCGTTTTCGGAACTCAGCAGGGAACTCGCCTGGCGGGCGGCATCGGCGATCGCCATGCCGTCCACCTCGAGCACCCTGGCGGCGACCAGTTTGGCGTGCCGGCGCCCGATCGCGGTGATGAAGTATCCGTCCGAGAATTCGTACACGCGCAGCGGAAACCAGCGGTCGAAACCGACCGTGGCGCTCGGCAACAGCCGGGTGTGGGCGTCGCCCAGCCGCGCGACCAGTTGCATCAGCCGGGCCGCGGTCCGGGCTGGGTCGTCTTCTACCGCGTCGCCTGAGACCGATTTTAGCGCCTCGATCCACCGTGCCCAGGTCACGCGGCGCGCTGGATTCGGGTGCAGCGACGTGATTCGCTGCTCGATGAGCCTGACGTCCAGCGCCCACTGCTGGGGCGTGACGGCTTGCGCGGCCGCTGCCAGCAATGCCGCTATCGCCGTAACCGCTATCTGCCCAACGACTCCGGGCTGCCGCATTGCCGAACCTCCGCGATCGGATTTCAAACCATCAGCATAATACGTGCCAGGCCCGGTCCTTCCCCCCGCTGACCGGGGAGACGGGGACGCGCCCGGCTCTGCGCTTGGGAATTCTCACCAACCCGTGGCGGGCATACCCAAAAACCTGTCGCTAATCCGTTTGCTGCGGCAAGCTTCGATCGGGCAGACCTTCCGGGTCCTCCGGCAGCCAGGGCAGGACCAGGTGGCGGCGAACCGCCGAGCGGATCCGTCGATCCGTGAAGAACGCGTCCGGGTCGAGGTAGTCGCGCTCGCCGAGCACCCGCACGACGGTGGGCCGGGTTTTGGCGATTGCTTTGCCGATCTGCTTTTCAACCGGCAGGATCGCGGCCAATATCGCGTCCGGTCCTCGCGGCAAATTCTCCGCCGGGAATCCCTGGATCAGGCTCACCGCCTTGCCGATCAGAGTCTGCCTGCGCATCTGGCCGAGCCCCCAGCGGTTCAGCCTGTAGGGAAACGGAAACCGGTCGGGTTCGATCTGATTGGTCTGGACCTGACGCAGCAGTTCGCGATCGATGAGTTCTCGCGCCAGCAGGTGTTCAATGTGGTTGTTGTCCACCACTCCGACGAAGCCGAAGCACTCGTTGAGCAGAAAATCGACCGGCCCGAAGTAGTCGAAGTACGGATAGTCGATCCGAACGAGGTTGTGCTTCACCTGCGGATGGTCGAGACGGCTGAAACGGCGCGCGGGCTCGAGGCCCGCCGCGTTCAGCATGAACCGGCCCACCGAGGTGCAGGACATGTAGGTCGTATCGGGGTCTTCGCAATCGAAGTTGTAACCGAGCACGGCGTCGACGTATTCGGCCGCCGCCGCATTGATCGCGGCGGCGTGCTCGGGAGCGTAATCGCGGTGCCGGTAGACCTCGACGTGAGAGCAGAACCGGGGGCCGAGAAAAACGCTCAGCGGGACCGGGCGAACCCCCTTCTCATAGGTTTCGATGACCACCGGCAATCGTCTGCCGGCGTGGTCGAGCATGGCGAAAAACCCCGAGTGGGACGAAAACCCGCGCGGTTCGCTGAACGACGTATACACGCCGTTGCCGTCGAGGTTGACGTTGGCCAGCAGCACGTCTCCGGGGCGGAAGCGAATGCGCCGGTACTCGACCCCGTCCCGCGCGTATTTGTAGCGGGAAAAGCGCTCGTCTCCGCGCCATTTCTCGTAGGTCGTGCTGGAACCCCGATTGGGGACGATATTGAGCTTCGCGTCCGGGCCGGCCAGCTCGGCCAGTTCGGGGTGAGCGCGGCTGGACAGGCCCTGGCCGGCCAGCAGTTGCGCCAGCCTGGCCGGGTCGAGCAGCGCCGCGGCCAGCTGTCGCTGCTGGGGGTGCAGACGGGTGTTGAGAGAGGCCAGGACTTCGAGCGTCGCGGCCGATTCGGTCCGGGCCCATCGCGGCGGCGCGCTGAGCAATCGGTCGAGCAGGTGGGAGCGCCAGAACACGACGCTCAGCTTGAGATCGACGATGTCCCGGCCGTCCATGTGCGGTCGATCGAGATCCCGGTAGGCGCCGTTGATTTCCGTGATCCAGTCCAGGCAGGTCTGCGGATCGGCGATCCGGTCGGCAATCGGCTGCCTGAGTAGCTGTGTGATCGACGGCACGGGAGACTACATCTGGGCGCGTGGCGGAGCGCGGATGATAGCAGGTTTTCCGGCCCTGAACGGACCCTTCGTGCCCCGCGAACACCGCATCGCCGGCGGCGGCGCGTGGCTAAAAACCGCCAATTTGCAATGTGCGCCGGTGATCAGCGGTCTGCCTGAGAACCGAATATCGGCCACTATTTCGATTGCAGGGGCCGAAGCGCCCTTATAATATGGCCGATTACTGCCAATCCTGACCGAAAACAACGGTCGACGTGAACGCGAGGAGCACTCATGAGCAAGAAGCACTTCAATCGATCGCTGCTCTATGCGGCGGTTATCACGGCCATTGGCGGGGTTTGCACGACCCCGGTCCTGGCCCAGGAAGAGACCATCGAGGAGGTCGTCGTCACCGGTAGCCGCGCCCAGCCGCGATCGGTTACCGAGTCGATGGTACCGATCGACGTGATCTCAGCCGACGATTTCAGCAACCAGGGCGACACCGATCTCAGCAACCTGCTGCGGACCGTCGTTCCCTCTTACAACGTCAACGCGCAGCCCATCAGCGACGCGGCCACGATCGTGCGCCCGGCCAACCTGCGCGGCCTGGCGCCAGACCATACGCTGGTGCTGATCAACGGCAAGCGCCGGCACCGCGCGGCCGTGATCTACTGGCTCGGCAACGGCGTTTCCGACGGCGCGCAGGGCCCAGATATCTCTGCTATTCCGTCGATCGCGCTCAGTCGCGTCGAAGTGCTGCGCGACGGCGCGTCGGCCCAGTACGGTTCGGACGCCATCGCCGGGGTCATGAACTTTATCCTGCGCAGCGATAACTCCGGCGGGTCCCTCGAGGCCAGGTACGGGTCGACCTACGACGGCGACGGCGACCAGATCACCGTGGCCGGCAACATCGGCCTGCCGCTGGGCGACTCAGGTTTTGCCAATTTGAGCTTCGAATACGGCGAAACTGATCCGACCGAGCGCAGCGTGCAGCGGGACGACGCCGCGGCGCTGATCGCCGCCGGCAACACCGCGGTGGCGAATCCGGCCCAGATCTGGGGTACCCCGATCGTGGACGATGACCTCAAGCTGTGGGGCAATTTCGGCATCCCGCTCGGCGGCGAGAACGAGCTTTACGCGCACGCCAACTGGGCCTCGAAAACGGTCGAGGGCGGGTTCTTCTTCCGAAATCCGAACACCCGCAGCGCCGTGTTCAGCGGCGACGGCGGCCAGACCTTGTTGATCGGCGACCTGCTCGACGCCGCCGACGGCGTGCTCGACGGTTCCGGCGGCTGCCCGACGGTCACGATCACCAACGACGTTCCCGATCCCTCGGCGCTGAGCCAGGTGTTCTCCGACCCGAACTGTTTCTCGTTCCAGGAGATCTTTCCCGGCGGCTTCACTCCTCGCTTCGGCGGCGAGGTCGAGGACTACGGGGTTGCGGTCGGTGTGCGCGGCGAGTTCGGCAACGGCCTGCTGTGGGACGTCAGCGGTGGCATCGGCTCCAACGAGGTCGACTTCTTCATCAACAACACGGTGAACGCGTCCCTCGGACCGGACACGCCGACCAACTTTGACCCGGGGCTCTACAAGCAGGACGAGGTCAACTTCAACATCGATCTTTCGTACCCGCTGAACGAGCAGACCAACATCGCCGGCGGCTTCGAGTATCGCGACGAGGAGTTCGAGATCGGCATCGGCCAGATCGAGTCCTGGCAGATCGGCCCGCTGGCCGACCAGGGCTTCAGCGCCGCGTCCAACGGCTTCCCGGGCTTCAGCGACATCGCGGCCGGCAAATGGAGCCGCGACAACATCGCGCTGTACGCCGACGTCGAGTTCAACCCGAATCCGGACTGGACCATCGGGGTGGCCGGTCGCTGGGAGGACTTTGCCGACTTCGGAACGACCACCAACTTCAAGGCCGCGACCAACTACCGGGTCAACGACACCCTCGCGCTGCGCGGCAGCGTCAGCACCGGTTTCCGGGCGCCGACCCCGGGTCAGTCGAACGCGTTCAACGTCTCGACCGAGTTCGACCTGCAGCTGATGGACCTGGTCAACAACGGCACGATTCCGTCGACCAACCCGGTGGCCCAGCTTCGGGGCGGGGTCGCCCTGGAGCCGGAGGAGTCGACCAACATCACGCTGGGCGCGATCTTCTCGCTCGGCCAGGTCGATTTCACGGTCGATTACTTCAACATCGAAGTGGACGATCGGATCACGGTGTCGCAGAACTTCTCGCTGACCCAGGACGAGATCGACGACCTGGTCGCCTCCGGGGTCACGAGCGCTGCCAACCTGCAGAACTTCCGCTTCTTCACCAACGACTTCGACACGGAGACCGAGGGGCTGGACGTCGTCGCGACGACCTCGACCGAGTGGCTCAACGGTGAGACCGACTGGTCGCTGGCGTTCAACGTCACCAATACCGACGTCAAGAGGTTCAATCCGCAAACGCTGGATGCGACCCGGATTCGGGAACTGCAGGAAGGCCTGCCGGACACCCGCTGGTCGATCACCGGCAATCATCTGATGGGTCCGTGGCGGATCCTCGGGCGCGTCAGCTACTACGACAAGTGGTTCGACTCGGAAGACGTCCAGGTCTACGGCAGCGAGTTTCTGGTCGACGCCGAGGTCGCCTACGACTTCAACGAGTCCACCAGCCTCATCGTCGGCGCGCAAAACCTGCTCGACGAGGTGCCGGACGAGAACCGCGGCGCACGGACTGGCGTGGGCAACCGCTACAGCCAGT
>JBFGYD010000203.1:0-5256 GCA_041587615.1 Lysobacterales bacterium | reverse complement strand
GGAAGGCGTAGCGAGCGTTAACGGCACCGGTCAGGTCAAAATCATCGGGAATCAACAACAAGCCTGATGCGGTCGTATAGAGATCGACGTTGTGACAGCATTCGTCGGCGACCTCGGCCCGAGCGACTGACCAATCCGTGTTCCCGACCAGGTACTGAAAAATGTAGCCAAGCGCAGCGTGCTTCTCATCCAGAGCGCCTCGCAACAGCGACGGCAGTCGCTCGCGCGTGGCGTCGACTCGCGCCGCAAACGCGGACGCCGACTCGATGACAAACGCATACCTGTGAGAAGCCCGCCTGCTCAGTGCTTTTTCCGGGTCAACGTAGTTGACGTCAAGCAGCCGAACGCGATAGCTCGAGTCGGTAATGACGTTCAACACCCGGTAAACGACATACTCCTGCAACAGATCCGTTTCGCCGCGGTCGTGATTCCTGCAGTGGGTGACAAGTTTCAGTTTGTCCTGGCCGGCGAAAACGGTATCGGCAACCTCCCGAGACCTGAAGTCGAGGCGCAGCGGAGGGAATTCGCAAACACGCATGCGACTTTGCCCGCGTAGTCTTATTTCGATGTCGTGTGCATTGCCGTTCGCGTGCAGCACGAATGGCAATTCTTCGCGACTCTCTTTTTGGTCAAACATAGCGCGGAACGGGCCGACGATTCGGACCGCGATGGGCTCTGTCGATTCAAACAGCGGTCCCGCCAACAGGGTTGCTGGCCAAGAGAGCAGCAACAAAAGGAGCCGCACGCGGCGGTTCCGTCCGACTCTGGTCATTGTCTACCCCGCCTCGAGGTCAGCTCAGGATCAAGGACATTCACAAACTCAACGCAGGGTCGACAGCCGATATCGGTGATGCCTAGCGGAATAAAGACTCTACTCCGCACAAGTTTTTTCATATTGATTGGCGAGGGTCTTGGCGCGGGTAGAAGGATTTCTGTGTTCCGACATGCCTGCGAGACGCGCGCGTATATCCGTCAATCCCGCGCATCGCTCAGGATGCTGCTAGCCGATCGTCGCCTCAGCATTATATCGTGTATTCTGATGCGCGCTTCGGCAGCGAAGCCCCGAGCGGACGAGTACGAGGAGACGACCATGACTCACCCGGATACCTGTTGCACCTTGGTGCCCTATTTCACGGTTCATGACGGCCAACTGGACGCTTTCCGCGCGGGCTTCGAGGCGTTCGTCGAGCGCACCCGCAATGAGTCGAAATGCCTGTTTTACGGTTTCAGCGTGAGCGGCAACGAGGTGCACTGCCGGGAAGGCTACGAAGATGCCGACGGCGTCCTGGCCCATCTGGAAAACGTCGGGGATCTGCTCGAGGAAGCCCTCAAGATCGCCGATCTGACTCGTCTGGAAGTGCACGGACCGGCATCCGAAGTCGAGCGGCTGGGCAAGTCCTTGGCCCACCTGAACCCGAAGGTTTTTGTCCTCGAAGCTGGGTTCAGACGTTGATCTAGCGCAGCGCCGGCGCCGGCAGGCGGCCGCCGACGAGGAACGTCTCGCGGGCAAAATCCAGACGCTCAACGGGCTCGCGCTGCCGGCTCAGAAACGACACGTGGTCGGGGCGGGCCGAACAATGCCAGAACCGGTAAGCCTGTGGTTCCCGGTCGCGGATCGCCCCGATTGCAAACACGCCCAGGTTGTTGCCGCCGTCCGGGTCTCGCGCCGAGCGATAACGAAACGCCTCGACACCGGCGCCCCGCATTTCACCGCCGAGCGCCTGGCTCGATCGATAAGCGGCCGGGTTGGATATCCGGTCGCTGAATGCCGAAAAAGGCGGCCGCGTCAGGTCGAGACCGCGCCGCGCCCGCACCTGCACCCGGAAGGTGGTGAAGTCGCCGTCCAGCGGCGCCAGATCGGCCTTGCTTCCTGCGAGGAACAGCAGACGGTAATAAGCCGTCTCCGCCAGCGCGCTCGAGATCCGGCTCGAGGCGTAGAAGATCCCGCGCTCATAAGCCCGCCCGAAGCGCGAGCCGTGCCTGAGCGGCGGGTATCGAAACGGGGTGAAAATCAGGTAGTGCCGGCCGGCGAATTCTTCGGCCGGGGGCTTGGAGCCCTCCAGCATTGATTCCAGCAGCGCCTGGTCGGCGGCGCTGTCGACCAGCTTGAGCGTGGCGACCCGGTGCTGGTCCTCGACGCTGCGCCAGACCTTGCCCTGGAGCCTCCGGATCTCAGATCCGCGCCCGCATTGCGTCCAGATAGCGGACGACATCCACCAGACCCTCGATGCTTTTGATCCGTTCCTTCGGCACGCCGCCCAAGTGTTCGTTTTCCGCCGCGAGCCAGCGGCGCGCCTTGACGTCGCTGCCCCCCACCAGCGCATCCAGCGCACGATACAGGCGCACCAACAGCAGCCCCAGCTCCCACTCCGCGCGCCCGGTGGTCAACTCCCGCCGGGCGCCGAGCCGCGACACCGACGCCGGGCTGGTTGCCAGCACCGCGGCCAACTCGCGATGGCTCAGGCCCAGCAGCCGGGCGGCATTGAGCACAGCCGTCGTTAACACGGCTCCTGGAGCGCTTGCGGCAGCTTTCGGCCTTGTTTTCATATGAAAGAATTATACCGAAATATTTCAAATGAAATCCAGGCCCCATGGGCTGCGAGGGCCTTGCCTGCTGTGCTATCCTGACGCAACATCGGACACCCGATCCGACTGATTCCAGAGGTTCTTCGAGAGCCGGGAGGGGAAGCGATATGAACGGGATGATGCGGTGGCGAGTCGGCTCCGCGATCGTGATCTTGGTCGGCCTGATGCTGGTGCCGGGTCCGGCCGCGGCCGACGGCGGCGACCCGACGCTGGTCCACGCTTGTATCAAGAACAACAACGGACAGGCGAGGATCGTCGGCCCTAACGAGGGCTGCCTGCCTTCCGAGGTGTCGGTGCATTGGAGCGTCGCCGGGCCTGCCGGTCCGCCAGGGCCGGAAGGGCCGCCGGGGCCGCCAGGACCGGAGGGGCCGCCCGGACCGGAAGGACCACCCGGGCCGGAAGGACCACCCGGACCGGAAGGACCGCCCGGACCGGAAGGACCGCCCGGACCGGAAGGACCACCTGGACCGGAAGGACCGCCCGGGCCGCCGGGAGCTTCGGTTTGCAGCGACGTGACGGCGATGGATCTCGTCGGCACGTGGGTGGTCGACAACCTGGCCAAGGGCGCCGTCGGTCAGGTCACGTTCAACGGCGACGGCACCTATACCATCGATTCCGGCCTCTACGAGGCGGGCGGCTCGTGGATCAGCGAAACCTCCGGCACCTACCAGGTCTTCCCCGGCAACGCGATCGGATTCAACTACGACTCGGTGGCGCCGCCCAGCGGGTACCCGGTGAACCGCGTCGCCCTGGTGCGCTGCGCGACCACCGACGAGATCATCCACGCGACCGCCGGGCACACCCACGCACTCGAGGTGCTGACCCGTTTGCCCTAGCCTGGATGAACTGGTTTCCGGATTCGGATCACGGCAGAGGGACGGTCGATGACGCTTGATATGGTCACCGAGAACCGCAGCCACGCCGGCCGTCAGGTCGTTTGCGGACACCAATCCGCCGCTACCGGGACGGCGATGAAGTTCTCGGTGTTCGTGCCCGATCACGCGCCGGGGTCCAGGCTGCCGGTAGTCTGGTATCTGTCGGGGCTCACCTGCACTCATGCCAACGTCACCGAGAAGGGCGAGTTTCGCCGGGCCTGCGCCGAACTGGGGCTCGTTTTCGTGGCCCCCGACACCTCCCCGCGGGGCGACGGGGTGCCCGACGATCCGGACGGCGCTTATGATTTCGGCCTCGGCGCGGGGTTCTACGTCGACGCGACCGAGGCGCCCTGGTCCACCCATTACCGGATGCGCGAGTATGTCGAACGGGAACTGCCGGAGGTTGTCGCGGCAAGCTTTCCGGTCGACCTGGAGCGCCAGGGCATCACCGGCCACTCGATGGGAGGCCACGGCGCGCTGACGATCGCGCTGCGCAACCCGGACCGCTTTCGCAGCGTCTCGGCCTTCGCCCCCATCGTCTCGCCGCTCAATTGCCCCTGGGGCGAGAAGGCCCTCGGCGGCTACCTGGGCAAGGATCGAACCCGGTGGCGCGAATACGACGCCTGCGCGTTGATCGCCGGCGGCGCCCGCCTGCCCGACCTGCTCGTCGACCAGGGCGATGCCGACGATTTTCTCGACCAGCAGCTGAAGACGCATCTGCTGCGCGAGGCCTGTGAACAGGCGGGCCAGCAGGCCACCATCCGCATGCAGCCCGGTTACGACCACAGCTATTACTTCATCTCCACGTTCATGGCCGATCACCTGCGCTGGCACGCCGACCGTTTGCGCCGCTAGGGTAACGGGCGCAGCCGTCCGCCGTGCTATTCTGAATGGTCATCGGACACGCGGTTCCGAGTGATTCCAGAGAAGATCAATACGGGCAGGCGAGCATCGTGAGACCTGAAGACGGCTGCCCGCGTCGATAGCATGGTGCTGCCATGGGTCATTGTGTGGACCCTGCTCGCCGCCCTGGCAAGCTGGCGGCTCGCGCTCAAGCAGCGGCGAGACGCGTGGCGCTGGACCATCGCGACCGTGCTGCTCGGCGGGCTGCCGGTCCTGTGGCTTGTAATCCACGAACTGCTCGGGCGCCCCGCCACCGTCGAGCAACCGGTCCGGCGCGAATGCTGTGATCGGCAATCCTGGACCGCGGTCGCGGATCTGGGTCACGCCGGCGGGGTCGATCTCGACCTCGGGAGATGCGCCAACTGCGGCACCTATCTGATGGCGGTGTTCTACGTCACGTCGACCAACTACGTCACGATCTCGCGGGAGCAGGCCGAGCATTTTCTCAGCCTCCGGGACACGCCCGAACTGAAGCCGGCGCTGAAACGCTGGGTCGGATGAGCGACGAGCGTCCAGCCGCCCATACTTCGCATCGCTTCCGGTGAGCGGAGCGGGTTAAGTCCCCATTCAGGTTCCCGGGAGTAAACTTCGTGCCATGTTCCATCAGTCTGCGCCAATTGCGCCACAAAGCCTGGAGGCCGGGATGAACCCCGAATCGACAAGCAAACGAACCGCCTCGGCCCTGCCCCTGCTGGCATTGCTCGGCCTGCTGGCCAGCGCCGTGAGCGCCCAGGTTCCGGTGAACGAGGACGGTTATCCGCTGGTGCCGGTCGAGGACGAGGAAGTCGTCGTCGACGCGGGCGAGCCCGCGTTGTTGTCGCAAACCGAACTCGAGACGCTGGTAGGTCCGGTCGCGCTGTACCCCGACGACCTGCTGGCGATCGTACTGCCG
>JBFGYD010000202.1:0-5260 GCA_041587615.1 Lysobacterales bacterium | reverse complement strand
TTTCTCGACCCAGTCGTTCTATCTCCCCAAGAAGTAAGCGACACGATACGGCAAGCAAAAAATGCTCCCTTCGGGGGGCATTTTTTTGCCCCTTAATCTCTATAATGATGTCGCCCCGCGCGGGGGTTGTTCTCCGGGCCGGGCGATAAGCCGGCGGCGCGAGCCGCCGACAATCAGCTAAGGAGGGGTATACGGATGAAATCGAAACTGACGCAGTTATTGGGTCTGTGGGCGCTGGCGTTCGCGTTTTGCGTGCCGCTGGCGCTGCAGGCGGCGGAACACGAAGAGAAGGCGCCGCCGCCGCCGCTGGCGGACCTGTGGATCGTGCACGTCAAGGCCGGACACACGGGCGAGTTCGAGACCCAGTTCAAGGCCCACCTGGCGGTACGCGAGGAAGCCGGTGACCCGCGCGCGTGGCAGGTATTCACGCCGGTGGTCGGCGAGGACATGAGTCACTACGCCATTCGCTATTGCTGCAACGACTGGGCCGGCCAGGACGCCTATGACGCGTGGTCGCTCGAGGCGAGCGCGGTGCAGGAGCACTGGAATGCCAACGTTCATCCCCACGTCGCCAGCTACCAGCACTACCTGGACCTGATGGATTACCAGAACAGCAATTGGCCCGACGAGAATCCCGGTTGGCAGTACTTCGGGGTGACCCGCTGGGACGTCAAGCCCGGCGGCTACGCGGCGATGAACGCGGCGCGCGAGAAGATGAGCCAGATGGCGATCGAGCACGAATGGCCCCGGCACTGGTCGTGGATCAACACGATCGGCGGCAGCGGCGGCGTGGTGTTAGTGAGCCCCCACGTAAACTACGCATCCATGGCGCCGCCGGAGCAGGGTTTTGCCGCGTTTGCCGCCGAGCACATGGGGGAGGAAGAAGCCGGCGAGGTGCTGTCGGCGTTCAGCAGCAACCTGATGAACTCGAGCTACACGATCTATCGTCACCGCAAGGACCTGTCCATGGCCGAAGAGTAAAACGGTCCTCAGAAGCGCCGCCTCCGGGCGGCGCTTCGCTATTCAGACTAATAATCCGATCACAAAAAAGCCGATCAGCGCGGGCACCCCGGCCAGCAGCGCGTAGGGTAACTGCGTGCGCACGTGCTCGATGTGGTCGCTGCCGGAAGCGAGCGAGGACACGATCGTGGTGTCGGAGATCGGCGAGGCGTGGTCGCCGAAGATGCCGCCGGACAGCGCCGCGGCGACGAACGCTCCGAGCGGCGCGCCGAAGGCCTCCGCCAGCGGGGTCACGATGGGGATCAGGATCGCGAAGGTCGACCAGCTCGAGCCGATCGAAAAAGCGACCGTCGCCGAAATCAGGAAGATCGCCGGCAGCAGCACCTGGCCCGGGGCCTGGAGCGGCACCAACGAGGCGATGTAGCGGCCGGCCTCGAGTTTGTTGGCGATGTCGCCCAGCGCGAACGCGAGCAGCATTACGATGGCCATCGGCAGCAGGTTGCGCGCGCCGTTGAGCACGCTGGAATTTTTCTTCAGCGCCGCGCGCCGACCCCGAGCGGCGGCGATCAGCCAGGCCATACCGAGCGCACACAGCGAGGCCCAGAGCACGCTGGTCGAGCCCGATCCCTGGCTCATGTCGCCCTCCCCGGTGATCCACAGCCCCAGCGGCATCACCGCTACCAGAGTCAGGATCGGAAGGATCATATTGCTGGCCCCGCCCCGCCCCTCATCATCGGCTTCGGGCGGATCCTGATCTCCCGCGGCGCTTCGCTCCGCGGCGCGGCGCTCGGCCCCGCGCATCGGGCCGACGTTGATCGAAAACGCCACGCAAGCCCCGGCCGTCAGCACCGCGAACACCGCGTACAGGTTCAGCGGCACCGCCAGCAGCAGCACGCCGAGGGGGTCATCCACCCCGGCGCTCGCCAGCAGTCCCATGTTGTAGGCCCCCCACGCATTGAGCGGGATCAGCATGCAGATCGGGGCCGAGGTCGAGTCGATCAGATAGGCGAGCTTTTCGCGCGCCCGGCCGAAGCGGTCGAACAGCGGCCGCGCCACCGAGCCGGCGACCAGCACGGTGATGTTGGATTCGATAAAGATCACGATCCCGAGCACGAAGGCCAGCCACTCGGAGCGTTTGCCGCTGTTGATCCAGCCGCGGGTCCTGAGATAAGCAATGAATCCCTTGATGCCACCCGAGTCGGTCATGACCGCAATCAGCGCGCCCATGACCAGCGTAAACAGGATCACGTTGGCGCTGGACGCTTCCCCCAGCACGCTCACGATTCCCGCGACGGTGTCGGCCAGCCCGCCCGGAATCGAACCACCGGCCAGGATGACATAGCCGACCGCGATTCCGGCCGCGAGCGATGCGTAAACCTGGCGGGTCACCAACGCCAGCCCGATCGCGATCACCGACGGGGCGATGGAGAGATAAGACGGATTGTCCAACGGCCTGCTCCGATGGCTCGGGCGTCAAAGAATCGCATTGCGGAGCCTCGATGGAAAGGGGCCACGCTCCGTGCTTGTGGCGCTGAATGCTTCGGCGACGGTGCTGTTCGGGCTCGTTGCGCCGAGCGCGCACGCATTGTTCGAGAGCGCCCCGGTGCGCCCGCTGGCGGTGACCGGCGACTGTCCGACAGCGTCTCAATCTTCGATCTGACCCCGGACCCGCCGGCCGTTGTTCGCGGCGCTGCCGGCGGCATCTGGCAGCGCGACGCCCAGACCGGTTCGAAAAACAGGCCCGCCCCTCAACTCCCCCGCGTGGTTTCGCGCACCAGCCAGTCCACCACGTCGATCAGGGCTTCCTTCAGAGTCTTTCCCGCGCCACGGGAATGTCGGTATTGCGCAAGTTGGCGGTGGGCGCTGGTGCCGTGTGCCGGAATCGCCCGGCAGGCCTCGACTTCGTCGCGGCAGCCGAGCGCGTCGGCGTCCTCGGCCGACAGCTCGATCAGTTCGTCCAGGACCTCGTCGAACGGGCGTAGCTCGGCGCGGCTGAAGTCCAGCATGCCTTCGTCGTAGGAGTAGCGCATCGCGCGCCAGCGGTTTTCGTAAACGAGCATGTGCGGGAACAAGCGCCAGCCGCGATTGCTGCGGGTGTAGCGCTCCAGCAAGCGCATCAGGCAAAGCCCCAGCGCGGCGATGCTGACCGCGTGCTCCAGGTTGGTGCAAACGTCCATGACGCGGAGCTCGAGCGTCGGGTAGCGATAGCTCGGGCGCAGATCCCACCAGAGCTTGGTCGGATCGTCGATCAGCCCACCCTTGGTCAGGATCTCCACGTCGCGTTGGTATTCGCCAAAACTGGCAAAGCGCTCCGGCAGGCGGGTTCGCACCAGTGAATCGAGCACCGTCAGCCGGTAGCTCTTGAGCCCCGTGTCTTCACCCTCCCAGAACGGCGACGAGCAGCTCAACGCCAGCAGGTGCGGCAGGAAAAACGTGAACTGATTCATGAGCTGAATCCGCAGCTCGTCGTCGTCTACGCCGAGGTGTTCGTGCATGCCGCAGATCAGCAGCCGCCGGGCGGTCGCCGCCATGTCCTGGTAGACGATTTCGTAGCGCTCTTTCGGAGTGTGCTGCTGCAGATGCCAGTCGGCAAACGGATGGGTCGAGGCGGCGATCGGCGCCAGCCCGTAATCCGCGGCGATTTCGCGGATCGTTCCCCGCAGTCGCTGCAGCTCGGCGCGCACCTGGCCGATGTTGTCGCATATCGCGGTGCCAATCTCGATCTGCGGGCGCAGGAACTCCCGCTCGATCTGGCCCTCCCCGCGCCTGGCCTCACAGCGCTCGAACAGTTCCTGCGGCGGGTCCGGCGCCAGATCCCGGGTCTCCAGATCGACCAGCAGGTATTCCTCCTCGACTCCAATCGTCAGTGGCGACAACGTCATAGCGTCCGCGGGTGATGACGGTAGAAAAAGGCTACACCGCCGTGGGCGGCCGGTTAATCCGGCATTTCCCCTATGAACCGAACCTGTTCCGCTCGTGCCCGGCCACCGCGGTGGCCCCGGACCGGCGCGGGTCGGCCACGGCGTCAAAGCGCCCGACGGCGTCGTGCCGAACCGCGGCCACGCCCCCGAAATAAAGATCCTTGTGCTCGAACGCCCGGCTGCGGGCGCCGGTTGGAGCCGCCGGCAGCCCAGGTTCCAGCGCCACCGTCGAGCCCTGCGGAGAGGGCTCTACGTGCAGGCGCGGATGGGCCACCGCATCGGCCAGGCTCATCCCGATCATCACGTAATTGAACAGCACCTGCGCCTGCGCCGTCGTGATCCGGTCCGATCCGGGCGAGCCGATAGCGAGCACGTCGCCGGCCGAGCTGCGAGCGACCGTCGGCGCCATGTTCGAGAGCAGCCGCGAACCGGGCTCCAGGGCCTGAAAACCCCGTTTATTCAGCTCCATTTCGCCCAGGCAGTTGTTCAGCCAGATGCCGCTCCCGGGCGGCATGACCCCCGAGCCGTAACCGGCCGAAATCGTCACCGAGCAGGCCAGACCATCGTTGTCGACGGTGGAGGTGTGCACCGTGCTCGGTGAGGTTGCGGCCAGATCGAGCAGACGCCGATCGGCCGTTTCGAAAACCCGCCACGCGCGGTCGCCGAAATCGGCCGCATGATCCAGTCGATCGGCGCGAAACGACAGCACCTGGTCCTGGATCCGGATCAGCCCGGCGACCAGTGCTTCGGTCCAGGTCGCGCCGCGCGGCAGGTCGGCTCCGAGCCGGACCATCGCCCCGAGCAGGACGCCGCCGATCGACGGCGGCGCCGCGCTGGCCCCGCCCCAGTCGCCGAGGCGAAATCGGACCGGGGCCCCGATCTCTGCCCGGTACTCGGCCAGATCGCGGCGCGACAGAATACCGCCCTCGGCGACGACGTGGTCGGCAATCAGTGCGGCCAGATCGCCGCGGTAAAATGTGTCCGCGCCTTCATCGGCGATCGCCTGCAGGCTGTCGGCAAGATGCGCCACCCGCACCCGCTCGCCGGACCCGATCAGTTCGCCGTGCTCGTCGTGCAACGCCCTGAAGCTCGCCGGCTCGCGTCCGAAAATGGCCCGGTGGGCGTGAGTGAGGTAGGCATGAGCGGTCGGCGGCAGCGCAAAGCCCTCGCGGGCACTGTCCACCGCCGGCGCCACCACCTCTCGCCACGGCAGGAGGCCGTAGCGTTCCGAGGCCAGCGCGTAAGCAGCCAGCGCCCCCGGCGTGGCCACCGACGCCGGGCCGACCACGGTGCGCATGCCGCCCAGGTAATCCAGCGAGACCTCGACGACGCCTTCGCCCAGCCGCTCGCGGGCCAGCCCGCGGCCCGGCATCTCGACC
>JBFGYD010000201.1:0-5260 GCA_041587615.1 Lysobacterales bacterium | reverse complement strand
GGGACTTGGGCGCGTCTTCCAGATAGATCGAGATCAGCTCGAGATATTCGTCTCCCATGATGTCGATCAGGTCGTCCAGGACCTGGCGGTCGAGCACCGGCTTGCCGTCGACGCGCGCCGCGGGCCGCAACTGCGCAGCCGCGGCGGGCGGTTTGACCTCGGTGGGGGTTGCCGGCCGTGACGTCGCGGTGGCGACCGCCGCAGCCGGTGCCGGCCGTTGGGCACGGGGTTCGGGCAGCCGGGTCACGGCCGCGGCGGGGGCGGATGCGGCGGACTTTTCCCGGTTCAGCCAGCGGGCCAGCGTCTCTCGCAGCAGCAGCCGGTTGAGCGGCTTGGCCATGTAGTCGTCCATGCCGGAGTCGAGGCATTTCTGCCGGTCCCCGGCCATCGCGTTGGCGGTCATCGCGATGATCGGCGTGCGCGGGCGTCCTTTTTCGGTCTCGTAGGTCCGCCACTGGGTGGTCGCGGCATAGCCGTCCATGACCGGCATCATGCAGTCCATCAGCACCGCGTCGAAGCGCTCCGCCTTGAGCAGCTTCAGCGCCTCCTTGCCGTTTTTCGCAACCTCGAATTCGCAGCCGATCAGGCCCAGCAGTTTCTGCGCGACGTGCAGGTTGACCGGGTTGTCCTCGACCAGCAGGATTTTGCCGCCGACCCGGGCCTCGGCCGGGCTCGGCTCGCTCGCGTACGCCTCGTCGTGGCGGGCGGTGAGGAGGTCTTGGTCGGGTTCGGGCTCGCGATCCAGAACCCGTTCCAGGACTTCGCTCAGAGCCCCCTGGGCGCAGGTCCGCGGCAGGGCGGCGGTGGCTTCGAGGCCCTTCAACGGCTCGGGTGGTTTCCCGTCGTCGTTCAGTACCACCAGCGCCACTTCCTGCAGCCGGGGATCCTGACGGATGCGATGCGCCAGTTCGAGCGCCTGCGGCCCCAGCGAGGGCAGATCCAGCAGCAGCGCGTGGTAGCTCCAGCTCTCGCCCAGGGTCAGCGAGTCGCGAATCTTGGCGGCCGTTTCGCGTAGATTGGTGGTGGCCACCGTGCTCGTGCCCCAGCTTTCGAGAAAAACGGTCAGCCGCTGGCGCAGCGCGCCGTCGCCACAACCGACCAGTACGCGCGCCTGGCTGAGTTCAATGCGGTCGGTGGGAATGTCTCCGAACGACTTCTTGAACTGGGCCGAAAACCAAAAGATCGAACCCCGCCCGGTTTCGGATTTGACCCCGATGGTGCCGCTCATCATCTCCACCAGACGCTTGCAGATCGCAAGCCCCAGACCGGTGCCGCCGTAGGTGCGGGTGGTCGAGGCGTCGGCCTGCGAGAACGGACGGAACAGACGGTCCGAAGTCGCTTTGTCCATTCCGATCCCGGTGTCCTTGACCCCAAACACCAACTCGACCTTTTCGCGCGTCTCCTTGCGGTTGCTCACGCTGATTTCGACGAAACCCGCTTCGGTAAACTTGATCGCGTTGCTGACCAGGTTGGTCAGAATCTGGCGCAACCGCACGGGGTCGCCTCGCAGCGCGATGCGCACCCCGGGTTCGATCCGGGTGCGCAGCTCGATGCCCTTCTTGCTCGCGGCGCTGGACATCAGACGCAGGACCGAATCGAGCAGTTCGCGCAGGTTCAGACCCACGGTCTCCAGGTCGAGCTTGCCGGCCTCGATCTTGGAGTAATCGAGAATGTCGTCGATAATCGACAACAGATGCTTGGACGAGGTGAAGGCGGTGTGCAGGTAATCTTTTTGGGTCTCATCCAGCTTGGTGCTGCGCAGGATGTCGAGAATCGGCAAAATACCGTTGAGCGGCGTCCGGATTTCGTGACTCATCGTCGCCAGAAACTCGTCCTTCGCCATGACCGCGGCCTCGGCCGCGCGCTTGGCCTGGCGCAGCTCTTCCTCGACCCGGGAGCGGGTCGCCATTTGGGCCGAAAGCTCCTCGTTCAGCTTTTCCAGTTCGTCCCGCGAGCCGGACATCACCCGGGCCAGTCGCTTGTTTTCCAGCGCCAGCTTGAGCCACTGCTTGAGCCCTTCCTGAATTCGAATGGCGGACAGGTAGGTGGTCATGACGATCAGCGCCACGATGGCGGCTGTCACCAGGTAAGGTGGTTCGCCGGTGGCAATCAGCTTCCACAGCAGCGGCACCGCCGCGGGGACGGTAAAAACGAGGATCACCCGCGAGAACGGCGCCAGCAGCAGGACGCCCGCGACCAGCACGCTAGCCACCACCACGGTGATGATCAGGGCGCTTGAGGGCAGGTCGAGCGCGAACAGCCACCAGGCGGCGGCGCCCCAGCCAATGCCGGCCATCAAGTTGGTCACGGTAGCGGCGGTAATCCAGGGCTGCGGGTTGGTGTCGATATCAACCGCTCGGCGAAAGGAAATGAAAACCATGGTCCGGGCCGCGGCGATGAGCAGAAAATAGACCACCAGCGCGGCGCCGACCGCGCTGCCCTTGGCCGACCAGAAATAGCCTCCGGTCACCATCGCCACCAGCGCGGTGGCGACGGTCCCAAAGGCCGACATCCGGTACATGAATCGAACCCGCTCTGCGTTGAGGCGGGTTGCGTCTTGTACCGGCGATCGCCGTTCGGGTAACGCCTCTTGATCCATGCTCATCAACCTAGCGCCAAGGCCGCTCCGGATTGTTCGATCGTTTCCTACGCATGCGCGTCCGAGAACTGGTAGATCAACTCGGCCTCCGGGCGCTGCACGAAGTTGCCCTGAATGAAATCTACCCCGGTCGACCACAGCCTCGCGGCCGTCTTGGCGTCCTCGATCGCCGGGATGATTACCAGCTTATCCAACCGGTGGAGCCGATCGACGATGCCCGAGACGTTCGGCTCCAGCGCGCCCGAATTGCCGTCCGGCTCGGCTGCCGGTAGCTTGACGTACTCGACGTCAAGGTGTTCGAGCGCTTGAAACGCGGTGTCGCTGCCGTCAAATCCACCGAGGCTCATTTTCAAGCCGAGTTTTCTCAAGCCGCGGGCAAACGCCACCGCCGCCTTCAGCCGATTGATGATCTCGGGCAGCTTGAACTCTAGCACCAAGTGGGACGGGTCTACCCCCCGCGTTTGCAACTGTTTGTAAAGTTTGCTCAGCAGCTCTTTGTCGCCCAGCGCGGTTTGCGACTGATTGACGAACAGCCGTAGCGGTCGCGCCGCCCGGCGGCGCTCGTCGATGACGCTCAGGGCGCGATTCAGAATCCAGCGATCGATGCGCTCGATCAAGCCGGTCTGTTCGGCCACCGGAATGAAGCTGGCGGCGGAAATCGGTTTTTCATCCTCGCCGATGATGCGCACCAGTGCCTGATATTGTTCGACCTGATCACCGCGCAGCGACACGATAGGCTGAAACAGTACCTGCAGGCGATCCTGGTTCAGCGCCTCCTCGATCAGCAGCGGCAGCACGTCGTCGGTTTCCTCCAGAAAATCACTGGCCAGTTCCTGGATGCCGATGCGCCCCAGGCCAGTGCCCGTATTGCACGCCCGCTCCGCCGCGGCAATCACGGCGCCGGCGTCGGCCAACTGGCCCGAAAGCTGGCAGATTCCGACCGAGACGGTTGCCGCCGCGGTCCCGTCACCGACCCGGAAAAAGTGCTTGCTCACCGCGTCCGCGCATTGACGGGCGATCGCTTTCATGCCATCCACCGAGCGATCCTGAAACAGCATGCAGTAGGCGTTGTCGCTGTAGCGCGAAGCAAGGTCGAATTCGCCTAGCGTCTGGCTCAGAAGCGGGCCGATCTGCTCGGAGAGCTGCTCGAAGCCGGCCAGGCCCAGGCGCTTTCGGACCTCGAAGGGTCGGTCAATTTCGACGTAAAGAATGCCGCCGGGCCGATCCGAATCGGCGTCATGGCATTCCGCCAGCAGACGGTTGGTCCGCTCCAGCAGGAGGGACCGATCGGTCAGACCGGTGACGCTGTCGGGAGCGCTCGGCGCGCGGCGCTGGCGGCGCGCCACGGCGCGGGCTCGTTGGACCCGATTGGTGACCGCCTGAATCAGGTGTCGCGGCCGGATCGGTTTGGACAGAAAATCGTCACCGCCGGCGAGCAGCGCGTCGAAATGCTTGTTGGTATCGCTTTCGCCCGACAGAAATACGATCGGAGTATTGATGAAGTCGTCGCGCTCGCGAATGATCGCGGTCAACTCCATTCCGTCGCACTGGGGCATGTACAGGTCCATCAATATCAGCTCGGGCTCGAAATGCTCGAGCTGTTCCATGACCTTCATCGGGTCGCGCTCCAGTCGCACTTCCATGCCGACCTTGCGCAGGATCGATTCCGCGAACATGGCCTGGACGCGGTCGTCCTCGACGATCAGCACCCGATAGGGATCGTCGCTGGAGTCGTGCATCAGCTCGGCCAGCCGCCGCCTGACCTCGGCCGGGTCGGCGCTGGACTTCAAGAAAGCGTCGGCGCCCGCCCGCAGGATCTTGAGCCGGTGACCGACGTCGGTCGAGTCGGAGAACGCCAGCATCGGCATCGGCCGGTTCTGCTTCTGGCGAATTCTCCTGACCAGCGTGCCGAGGTTTTCGATCTCGTCGACGAACACCCCGTCGATCAGAACCGCGTCCGGCCCCATCGCGCTGATGATTTCCTTGAACTCTTCGACGTCGTCGAACGAGTGAAGATCGTAATCGCCCTCCAGTACCGCGACCAGCTGGCGGGTTTGCTCGTTATCCAGGTGTAGGTAATAGAGCGTTGGCTGGCGCGGCGGTACCGGCTGCGCCGCGCTGGGCTTGCGGACTTGCGCTGGCGCGGCGCTGGCTCCGGCGACCGCTTCTGGACTAGACGTCGGGGTCTCGGTCACGTCCTCACGCCAGGACTCGACCACGTCCTCGGCGGTTTCCACCGACAGCTGGTCATCGCCGGTGATCAGGTGGTCGGCGATATCGCCCAAGGTCAGCTCGACGTTGTCCGCGGTGAGGCGCTCGATCTCGGGATCGCCGTAGCTTCCCTCGGCGCTGGCCGTGTCCAGCGGCTCGTTGGGCACGAGCTGGTGAAACGGGATGTTGGCCTGAACCTCGAACGGCAGAAACTCGGGTGGGGGCTCCATGTAGGTCGGAATGTTGTCGACCGAGGGCACGCCGCTCTCGTCGAGAATCGGGGCCGGTGGGCTGGCGGTGGCGATGACCTTCGCAACCACGACGTCGGCGTCGAACTCGAGATCGTCCGTGTCGCTGCCGCCGCTGAACGCGTCCAGCTGCGTGACCAGCTGCCGGATCTCGTCGGTCTGCTCGGCGCCCGGAACCTGTCCCGAATCGATGAAAGCGGCC
>JBFGYD010000200.1:0-5273 GCA_041587615.1 Lysobacterales bacterium | reverse complement strand
TTGCCGTCGCGCGTCGTAGCTATCGCCCAAGGGGGATCGGGCGAGATCCGCCGTGCAATTCAGCGACAAACCGGCAGCGTGACGGTTGGCATATTGCGCCAGACTCGGAGTATTGACGTAGTCTGTTGATCCGGCTCAGTAAATAGACGACGCCGAGTGAAACTCATGCAATATGCGGGTTAGCGCGCCTGGGCCGGCAGCCAGGTCACGAGGCCGTCCCACACGAAGATCAGGGCCAGGCCCAGCAGCTGCAGCGCGATGAACGGGGTCACGCCGCGGTAGATCGTGCCGAGGCTCACGTCGTCCGGCGCGACGCCCTTTAAGTAGAAGATCGCAAACCCGACCGGCGGGGTCAGGAACGACGTCTGCAGGCACACCGCGAACAGCACCGTGAACCACACCAGGTCGAAGCCCAGGTTTACGACTACCGGGGCCACCAGCGGCAGGATGATCAGCGTGATCTCGATCCAGTCGAGGAAAAAGCCGAGCAGGAATGTGGCAAACAGGATCGTGATGACGATGCCGCTGGCGCCGAACGGCAGCCCGAGCAGCGCGCCCTCGATCAACTCGTCGCCGCCGAGGCCGCGCAGCACCAGCGAGTATGCGGTGGCGCCGATGAAGATCGCGAAGATGAACGCGGTCGTGGTCGTGGTCTGGCGGATGACCTCGCGCAGAACCTGGGCGTCCAGGCGGCGGTTGATCAGCGCCAGCACGGTGGCCCCGAAGGCGCCGACCCCGGCCGCCTCGGTCGGCGTCGCGATCCCGAAAAAAATGCTCCCGAGCACGGCCAGGATCAGCGCGACCGGCGCGAGGACCGACTTCAGCACGCCCAGCACGACGCCTAAGCTGACCGGCTCGCTGTGTTCGGGGACCGGCGCATGTTTGGGTCGCAGCCACGCGTAGATCAGCAGATAGGCGACGTAAAGCGAGCCCAGCAGCAGCCCGGGAAAAACCGCGCCCAGGAACAGGTCGCCGACCGGCATCGCCATCCGGTCGGCCATCAGCACCAGCATGATGCTGGGCGGGATCAGGATCCCCAGCGTGCCGACCGCGCAGACGGTCCCGGCGGCCAGCTTCTTGTCATAGCCCTGGTCCAGCATCACCGGCAGTCCGAGCAGCG
Organism: Lysobacterales bacterium; assembly: GCA_041587615.1. GTDB lineage: Bacteria > Pseudomonadota > Gammaproteobacteria > Xanthomonadales > SZUA-38 > JBFGYD01. The sequence goes on along the minus strand of JBFGYD010000200.1, from coordinate 4,153 downwards.
CCAGCAGCACGACCGAGGCGCCGATGATGCCGGTGGTCGCGGCCAGCAAGATGCCGATCAGCGTGATCGTGATCGCCAGCCCGCCCCTGATCCGGCCGAACAGCTTGACCAAATTGGCCATCAGCTCGCCGGCCACGCCGGAGCGGTCCAGCATCAGCCCCATGAAGATGAACATCGGCAGCGCGACCAGGACCCAGTTGTGCATCACGTCCCAGGTCCGATCCACGGTCAGCGACGCGTAGGCCCAGTCCACCCCGGTGTGAATGCCGAGGTCGATCTCCAGAATGATCGCCACCGAGGTGAACGCGACCGCCAGCCCGCCGAGCACCCAGGCGACCGGAAAGCCCGAGAAAATCAGGCCGACGAACGCGACGAGCATGGTCAGCGCCAGCAGGTCGTCAATCGACATCGGGCTCGGTCGTCGACGGAAGCGGCCGCGGCGCGCCGAACAGCGTGGCGCTGACCCGCAGCAGGCGGCCGAAGCCGGCCACCGCCAGCAGCGCAAATCCCAGGATCAGCACGCTCTTGATCGCCCACCGGTAGGGCAGTCCGGCCGGGGCATCGGAGACCTCCGCGATCGAGAACGAATAGGCGACGAACGGCACCGCGTAGATCAGCACCAGAGCCACGAACGGGAAAAACAGCAGCAGCAGGCCGTATAGCTCGATCCACGCCCGCGCCCGCGGACTCAAGCGGTCGCGGATCAGGCCGACCCGGATGTGGTCGTCGGTGTCCAGGCACACCGAAAGCCCGATCAGGAAGCCGATCGCGTAAAGGTGCCACTGGATTTCCTCGAACTCGATGCGCCCCTCGCCGAACGCGTAGCGCATCGTGACGTTGATTACGATGACCGCCAGCAGCGCGACCCAGATCCAGGAAATCGCATCCCCGACCTGGTCCAGGAGTCGGCTGATGGTCAGCGAGGCGCGCGTGTGTGGCAGGCGCTCCGCGTGTGGCAGGGTCTCCTTGATACGCGAGGCCAAGCCCACGTTAAAAATCGCGCGGCAGGTACCCGAGCCGCTTCCAGTAGCCGTAGGTTTCGGAAAAGCGCCGCTGCGAGGCGAGGATGCGGGCAAAATGAGGATCGGCGGCGGCTTGTTCGTCCAGCACCTCGCGGCTGACCTCGCGCAGCCTTTCCAGGATCGGACGCGGCAGCGTTGCCGCGGTGACGCCCTTGTCCGCAAACTCGCGGATCACGTCGCCCTGGATCGCCTCGGAACGGGCCAGCGCGCGGCTGACGCCGGCCATGCAGGCCACGTCGATCATCGCCCGCGTGTCCTCGACCAGGTCGTTCCACAGATCCAGATTGACGATCAGATGACCAGCGCCAAAAGGCTGGTGCCAACCGGGAAAGTAGTTGAACTTGGCGACCTGATCGAAGCCGAGCATCTGATCGATAACCGGCAGCGAGAACTCGGTGGCATCGATCGCGCCTTTTTCCAGCGCCTGAAAAATCTCGCCGCCGGGGATCAGCGTGACCGACGCGCCGAGACGCTGGATGACCTCGCCGCCAAGACCGGCGAAGCGGATCTTCATGCCGGCGAAGTCGTCGATCGCTTCGATCGGATCGCGGAACCAGCCGGCGGTCTCCGGACCGGTCATGCTGCACAACACCGGGTGGACCCCCTGCTCGTGGTAAAGCGCCTCGCCCAGCTCTCGGCCGCCGCCGTTATACCACCAGGCCATGAATTCCCACGGCTCCATGCCGAACGGCACCGAGGCGATCAGGGTAGAAGCCGGCATCCGTCCCTGGTCGTAGCCCAGCCAGGTGAAGCCCGACTGCACCTTGCGGTCGCGCACCGCCTCGGTGATCGAAAACGGCGGCACCAGTTCACCGGGCTCGAAGGGCTCCAGCACGATGGCGCCGGCGCTGGCGCCGGCCAGGGTCTCGGACAGAAACGCCGGCGCTTCGCCAATCACCGGCAGGTTGGTGTTGAATGCCGAGGTGAGCCGCCACCGGATCTGCTGGCGCTCATTCCCAGCCTTGGCGGTCGAGACCGCCGCGGTCCCCGGAGGGCGGATGGCCAGCGATGCTATGATTCCCACCAGCAGGGCGGTGAGCATCGCAAAGAACGCGGCGCGAACCGATATTTGCTTGTTCATGCCCGTCACCCAGCAAAGTGTCGGCTGATTGTCGCAGCGGCGCATGCGCGATACCAGCGGGTTGGACAGGCGATGCTCGAACGAAATCGGAGGCGGGACATGGCTCGCAAAGTGATCGGCGTGGTCACCGGCTGCCGCACCTGCCTGCGCCAGTTGGTTTAGGATAATAGACCGCTCCCGAAAAACTCTGGTTGCTCCGAATGGAAGAATACGCCACCCCACAAGAATATCTGTACCACCGCGAACGGCACACCGCCGAGGTGCCCTACCTGAAGCAGCCCGTGGACGGCCAGCACCGCACGTTCACTTGGGGCCAGGCGATCGATCAGGCGCGGCGCCTGGTGACGGCGCTACGCGACATCGGCGTCGCCAGCGGGCAGCCGGTGGCGATTCTTTCAAAGAACTGCGCCGAGTGGCTGATCGCGGATTTCGCGCTGATGATCGGCGGCTACGTCAGCGTGCCGATCTACGCCACCGCCAACGAGGCGACCATCGGCCATGTGCTCGAGCATAGCGAGGCGCGCGCCATATTCGTCGGCAAGCTGGACCAGGCCGACGCCCAGAGTCGGGCGATCCCGGATGAGGTGACCCGGATCGCCTTTCCCTATCCGACCATGGATGCCCAGCATCATTGGAACGACCTGCTCGCCGCTCACGCGCCGTTTGCCGAGTCGCCGGTTCCAGGCGCCGAGGACGTCATGACCATCCTGTACACCTCGGGCAGCACCGGCAAGCCGAAGGGGGCGGTCCATTCGTTTCACAATTTCATTTATGCCGGCCGCCACATAGGACGTATGCTCCAGGTCAACGCCGACGAGCGCATCCTGTCCTACCTGCCGATGGCTCACTGCACCGAACGGGCCTATGTGGAGTCCAGCACCCTGATCCACGGCGGGCAGGTCTGGTTTGCCGATTCGCTGGAGACCTTCGCCGATGACCTGCGCGCCTGCGCGCCGACTTTTTTCGGTTCCGTGCCGCGATTGTGGAAGCAGTTCCAGCTCAGGGTTCTGGCCCAGGTGCCGCAGGAAAAGCTGGATCGGCTGCTGCCGATTCCGCTGCTGGGCTGGCTGGTGAAGCGGCGCATCAAGCGCGCGTTGGGCCTGCACCGGGCGCGCTGGTTCATGAGCGGTTCGGCGCCAATCGCGCCGGCGCTGCTGGAATGGTGGGAGGAGCTGGGCATGCCGATCGCCGAGGGCTGGGGCATGACCGAGACCATGGCCTACGGCACGTTGCTGCCCTACGGCGACCAGATCCGCCAGGGCTCAATCGGCAAGGCCGCGACCGGCACCGACATCCGCTTCAGCGAAACGGGCGAACTCGAAATCCGCACCCCGCCGCTGATGAGCGGCTACTACAAGGACCCCGAGCAGACCGCCGAGGTCATGACCGCGGACGGTTTTCTGCGCACCGGCGATCGCGGCGAAATCGACGCCGACGGCTACATTTCCATCACCGGCCGGGTCAAGGACATCTATAAGACCGCCAAGGGCAAATACGTGGCGCCGGTGCCGATCGAGGCGCTGATTGCTCGCAACAAACTCGTCGAGCAGGTGTGCCTGATCGGGACGGGCATGCGAGCGCCGGTGGCGCTGGTGCAACTCAATGCCGCCAGCCGGTCGGCGCCGCAGCAAAAGCTCGCCGAGAAACTGGAGGCAACCCGCTCGAGCGTCAACGCACGACTCGAATCGCACGAACGGATCGAGCGCTTCGTCGTGGTGTCGGCCGAATGGACCGCGGAAAATGGGCTCCTGACCCCGACCCTGAAAATTCGCCGCCACGAACTGGAGGCGCGCTATCAGGCGCTGGTGCAGCGTGAGTATTCCGAAAGCGTAGTGTTTGAGGCGGGCTAGCTCACGGCCGCCGCGGCAGCCCGGCGGCTTGCAGGAAATCCCACAGGCACCCCTCGGCGAGACGATGTCCTTCCGGGTTCAGGTGGCCGTCCACGTACAGTGACTCGTGATCGGGATGGGGCTCGAAGCAGTCGCGAAGCGCCACGCCTTGAACCCCGTTTTCCGCCAGGACCCTAAGCAGCCGCTGATCGGCGTAGTCT
>JBFGYD010000199.1:0-5302 GCA_041587615.1 Lysobacterales bacterium | reverse complement strand
GCCGAGCGCTTGTGCTCGGGCGGAAACTTGGCCACCCAGTGGTCGATCCGGCGCCGGGTCTCGGCGGACAGCAGTTCCTCAGCGCTCATTGCCGCCGCCCCCTGGGCCGGAGTTGGGTGGACGTGGAGCCGCGCATCAGCGATCGATCTCGCCAAACACGATATCCTGGGTGCCAATCACCGCGACCACGTCGGCCAGCATATGACCGCGCGTCATTTCGTCGAGCGCGGACAGGTGGGCGAAGCCGGGTGCCCGCAGGTGCAGCCGGAACGGTTTGTTGGAACCGTCGGACACGATGTAGGCGCCGAATTCACCCTTCGGCGCTTCTACCGCGGCATACGCCTCACCGGCCGGCACGCAGTAGCCCTCCGTGAACAGTTTGAAGTGATGAATCAGGGCCTCCATGTCATCCTTCATTTCTTCGCGGGTCGGCGGCACGATCTTGTAATTTTCGAGCATGACCGGCCCCGGGTTGTCCCTCAGCCAGTCGACGCACTGGGCGATGATGCGGTTGGCCTGGCGCATCTCCTCGACCCGCACGACGTAGCGGTCGTAACAGTCGCCATTGGTGCCCACCGGCACGTCGAAATCGACCCAGCGGTAGGCCGCGTACGGCTGCTTCTTGCGCAGGTCCCAGGGGACGCCCGAGCCGCGCAGCATCGGTCCGGTGAAACCGAGCTGCAGGGCGCGCTCGGGGCTGACCTCGCCGATCGCCACGGTGCGCTGTTTCCAGATCCGGTTGTCGGTCAGCAGCGTCTCGTAGTCGTCCACCCGGGCCGGGAAGTCGTCGCTGAAAGCGGCCAGGAAATCGAGCATCGAGCCCTCCCGCCACTCGTTCGCCCGCTCCAGGTCCTTGCCCTTGGTCCAGCGAGACTCGGTGAACCGGGGCATCCGGTCGGGCAGATCGCGGTACACGCCGCCGGGGCGGTAGTAGGTCGCGTGCATCCGCGCGCCCGAGACCGCCTCGTAGCAGTCCATGAGTTGCTCGCGCTCGCGGAACGCGTATAGAAACAAGGTCATCGCGCCCAGGTCCAGACCGTGGGTCCCGATCCACATCAAGTGGTTCAGAATTCGCGTGATCTCGTCGAACAGCGTGCGAATGTAGCGCGCGCGCAGCGGCGCCCTGGCCCCGAGCAGCTTTTCGATTGCGCGGACGTAGGCGTGCTCGTTGCACATCATCGACACGTAATCGAGCCGGTCCATGTAGCCGATCGACTGGCTGTAGGGCTTGCTCTCGGCAAGCTTCTCGGTCGCCCGGTGGAGCAGGCCGATGTGCGGGTCGGCGCGCTGGACGACCTCGCCGTCCATTTCGAGCACCAGCCGCAGCACCCCGTGCGCGGCCGGGTGCTGGGGGCCGAAATTCATCGTGTAGTTGTGAATCTCGGCCATCAGTTCTCGTTCGACGATGGGTTTTCCCGGGCCGCATAGCGGGAATCGGAGCGGATGACCTTGGGCACCAGTACCCGCGGTTCGATGCTGACCGGCTGATATACGACCCGGCCCTTTTCCGGATCGTAACGGACCTCGACGTTGCCGATCAGTGGAAAGTCCTTGCGAAACGGGTGACCGATGAAGCCGTAGTCGGTCAGGATGCGACGCAGGTCGGGATGGCCTTCGAACAGGATGCCGTAGAGGTCGAACGCTTCGCGCTCGTACCAGTTGGCCGAAGTCCAAACCTCGACCAGCGACGTGACCACCGGCACGTCGTCGTCGGGCACCCGGCAGCGCATCCGCAGGCGCCGGTTCTTGGTCACCGACAGCAGATGCACGACCACCGCAAACCGGTTTTCGAGCGCCGGCCGGGGGCGGGCTTCCCAGTCGAAACGACCCGGGCCCGAGTTGCCCTCGACGCCGCGCGAAAAACCCTCCGCGCTGACGTCCTCGGTGTCCCATTCGTCCTCGCCGTGGCCGAGATAATCGACCCCGCACAGGTCGATGAGCTGCTCGAACCTCAATTCGGGCGCGTCGCGCAGCTGACGACCCGCGTCCAGCCAGTCCTTGGCCGCAATCTCGACCGTCAGCTCGCCGTGAGCGGTCTCGATGGCTGCGGCCTTGTCGCCGAGCGTTGCGGCGACGCGTTCGGCCAGTGTCAGCTCGGGTTCGGTCATCGGGCGATCGTGGAAGTCCGGTTGATCTTGTTCTGGAGTTGCAAAATGCCGTAAACCAGCGCTTCGGCAGTCGGCGGACAGCCGGGTACGTAGACGTCGACCGGGACGATGCGGTCACAGCCGCGAACGACCGAATACGAGTAGTGGTAATAGCCGCCGCCGTTGGCGCACGAACCCATCGAAATGACCCACTTGGGATCGGCCATCTGGTCGTAGACCTTGCGCAGCGCCGGGGCCATCTTGTTGACCAGCGTGCCGGCCACGATCATGACGTCGGACTGCCGCGGGCTGGGCCGGAAAATGACCCCGAAGCGGTCCAGGTCGTAGCGTGCGGCGCCGGCGTGCATCATCTCGACCGCGCAGCAGGCCAGGCCGAAGGTCACCGGCCACAGCGAGCCGGTCCGCGCCCAGTTCATCAGGGCGTCGACGGACGTGGTCACGAAGCCCTTGCTCAGCGCCGGGTTGTCGCCCGCCGCCGGCCGCAGGATGTCGTCGACCAGCCCCAACCCGTATTCGTTGCCGGGGGCGGTCACGTTGCGCGAAGAAGTCAGGACGTTCATGCCTTCACTCCCATTCCAGGGCCCCTTTCTTCCACTCGTAAACGAAACCGATCACCAGGATCAACAGGAATATCGCCATTGCCACCAGGCCGAACATGCCGATCCGATCGAGCACAACGGCCCAAGGAAACAGAAACGCGATTTCCAGATCGAAGATGATGAACAGGATGGCGACCAGGTAGTAGCGGACGTCGAATTTCATCCGCGAGTCTTCGAACGCTTCAAACCCGCACTCGTAGGGCGAGAGCTTCTCGCTGCTGCCCTGGTGCGGACCGAGCACCGCGCCGATGGCGAGCAGCACCAAGCCGATGCCGGCGGCGACGATCAGAAAGATCAGGATCGGCAGGTACTCGGCCAGCATCCTCCAGGGTCTCCTCTGGCGGTCGCTACTGAAGCAACCGCTGCGTTCTTAATGGTGCCGAAGGCCGGACTCGAACCGGCACGGCTTGCGCCACTGCCCCCTCAAGACAGCGTGTCTACCAATTCCACCACTTCGGCGTTCTTGTTTGCGCCGGTTCAGCCGGCGTCCGGCTCTTCCGGCGGCGGCGCCTCGCCGTCGACCGCGGCGGGAGCGGCCGGAACCTCACCGGCGCCCTCGATCGCCGGCAGCGACGGGACGTCACCCGCGTCGGTCGCCTCGGTGGTCGTCGCCGCGTTCATGACGCCCAGGTCCAGGGCCGGATCGCGCTCAAGCGTGCGCCCGGCCATGACCGCCATGACCAAGCTGACCACAAAATATCCGGTCGCCAGAACCGCGGTCGAGCGGGTCAGGAACGAGCCCGAGCCGCGGGCCCCGAACACGGTACCCGAGGCGCCGGCCCCGAAGCCCGAGCCGGCGGCGGCGCCAGGCCCGCGCTGGATCAAAATAATGGCGATCATCGCGATCGCGATCAACACCTGAGCGATGCTCAGTAAGCTCTCCATAATTTTCCTTCCGGCCGGTCAGGCCCGGCAGATATTCAAGAATTCCTGGTGGGTCAACGAAGCGCCGCCGATGAGCCCGCCGTCAATGTCTTCCCTCGCAAACAGCTCCGCCGCGCTCGAACTTTTGACGCTGCCGCCGTACAAGATCCGAAGACGGCCGCCTATTGTAGCATCCAACGCCGTGACTTGGGACCGGATGGACTCGTGTACCGACTGCGCCTGATCGGGGCGCGCGGTGTGTCCGGTACCGATCGCCCACACCGGTTCGTAGGCCACGATCAGGTTCGCAAACGCCGCCACTCCGAGCGCGTCGAGCACCGCCGAGATCTGGCGCTCGATGACCTCGTCGGTGTCTCCGCGCTGGCGCTGCTCCAGCGTTTCGCCGACGCAGACGACCGGAACCAGCCCGTGCTGCTGCGCGCTGGCGGCTTTGGCCGCCACCAGTTCGTCAGTTTCGGAATGATAGCTGCGGCGCTCGGAATGGCCGGCCAGAACGTAGCCACCGCCGCACTCGCGGATCATGCCGGCCGCGACTTCACCGGTATAGGCCCCGTCCGGGTGCGCACTCACGTCCTGAGCCCCGACGCCGATGCGAGAGCCGGCGGCCAGTTCGGCCACCAGCGACAGATACGGAAACGGCGGAAACACGACCACGTCGCAATCCGGGACCGAATCCATGCCGCCAAGGATGCCGGCCATCAGGGACCGGATCGAATCCCGGGAACCATTCATTTTCCAGTTGCCGGCTACCAGTTGGCGTCGCATCGAAAGAGCCCGTCAGAAGCTTGCGCAAAGCGGGCAAGAATACCGGCGCACCCGCAGCGACGCAACCGCCCCACGCCGCTTCGACGCCCTCCTGACTCAATCCAAATTGTCTTGAATAGCCGTGGCGGAACGCCGCGGCTTAAGCCAGCGAGCGCAATCACCAACTTGATCTAAGGTTCGACGCAGTCGAACTCGTACAACCCCTCGGTGAACCTGACCAGCTCGATTGAGCCGCTTTCCTTCAGGCCGTTTTCGAACTCGCCCGAGTAGTTCAGCAGCGCGGACTTGCAGCCGTCGAGCGTAAACGTGGCGTTGCCCCAGGCCTGGGTCTGGACCTCAGCCGGGTCGAATCCGGCTCCGAACTGCGGGCCGCGGGTCGTCACCAGCGGGATGTCGGTCAGCTCGAGCGTATCCGGATCGAGCGGTACGCTGCCCACCAGCCAGCGCTGTTCGCCGCCGGCGTAGGTGAACCAGCTCAGGAACGCGGTCGGCTGCGGGCCGCGGTCCTCGATGTCGATCACGATACCCTCGCCGGCCCGCGCCGGATTCCACCAGGCACCGCCGAGCTCGCGCCCGAGCACGGTGCCGAAACGCAGCGTCTTGCTCGGCGCCGCGCAGCCGGGCAGACCCAGCAGTTGCGGCAACAGCGGGACGAAATTCAGCTCGCCGGAGGCGCCGTCATTGTCCTGCTGGTAGCGCCAGGCCAGCCGGTCGCAGGCGAGCCGCTCAACCTCGACGTTGCCCCAGGTTTGAAACGCGATCTGACTCGGATCGAATTCGGACCCGAATTCGCCTCCGCCGGTGACCACCAGTTCGGTGGTGACCCGGGCCGCGCCCGGCGCAAATTTGAACGGTCCTGCCGCCAGCCAGAGCTGCTCGCCGTTCAAGTAGGTGTACCAGGTTGCGAACAGCGCGGGCTCATCGTCCAGGGTACCGACTTCGATC